>CAYYBV010000019.1:0-3039 GCA_964469675.1 uncultured Verrucomicrobiota bacterium | reverse complement strand
ATCGAGGCGCGGATTACCTCCAGTTGGCGCAAGAAACTCAAGGCCGAATACCTGGCCAAAGCGGGGGTTGAGCTCGCCCGTATGGTGTTGGCCGAAACCGCCGATGCCGATATCAACAACCCTGATATTTCCGTCTATCTGACGAAAGGGTCGGACGAGAAAGTGCGTGGCGCGGCCATTTCCCTTAATCGCGGCGGTGTTGCTGAGGTGACACGCGAGCTGGGCGCGGGCACCCTGAAGGTAAGTGTTCGCCCGGAAAACGCGCGGATCAGTTTGAAGGACATTATTGATGTAAATAACCGCGAAAAGACGTTCAATATGTGGGAGCCGCTCTTTGAGTCTGCCGGGGTTCCTTTTGAACAGCGCGACGTGCTGATCGACTGCCTGCTTGACTGGGTGGATCAAGATGAACTGACGCATATTAACGGTGTCGAGTCCGAATATTATGAGAGCCTGGACCCGCCCTACAAATCCAAAAACGCCGCGCTTGATACCGTGGACGAACTGGCGCTCATCAAGGGCTTCGATGCAAAACTGCCGGAATCGGAAGTTGCCATTTACCAGAAACTGTCCGAGTTTTTGACGACTTATGCGACCGACCAGAAAATAAATATTAATGCCGTAGGCCATAGCACCATGATGGGCTTTCTCGGTATTGATGCCCAGCTGGCGGATGAAATTATGGCCCAACGCCAGGGGCCGGATCTCAAGGACGGCACCGACGACGATATGCCGTTCAAAAACAGCGCCGATCTTCTCGGGCGGGTGCCAACCCTGTCGCCGGCAGTGATCGATCGCATTTCTTTTAATGCTGCCATGGGGCGGTTTTCTATCCTGGCGCATGGCAAGGTGGGCGATGTTGAACATTCCGTGGCCTGCGTGGTGTCGCTCTCCGGGAAAAGCCTAACCGTTTTGCGCTGGGTTGAAGGCGGTGTGCTTCGGGAGGATTTGGTCAGCCATTGAAGAGCAAAAATGGCTAATGGTCTTAATTCTCATTATGGCAGCGTTTGAACGTCAGTGTTTGGGTGACCTGTCATTCTGAATAAAGCGAAGCACAGTTGAATAATCTCCGGTTGAACTTATTGCTCCCGAACAGAGTTGCCTTTACATCCGCCGTCGCGCAAGGAGCCATGCCGGCCAAGTTGCCCAGGATGCCAGCGTGCCCAGTTGTCACGCCAAAGTGGCGTTACGCAGGGGAAGCCCCGCGGGCGCGGCCAGGGGGGGCAAATTGGGTACATTTTCGCTGGCGGTGGAATATTTTTCGCCATAGGCGCCCATCTGCGGAGGAAATGATTGATGATTAGCTGAAAATCATCTATGGTTAATCATAGATTTTCAACCCGACACCTTAAATCAAAAATCGGGAATTCTTCAGTATGGCTCGCAGTTCCATAACCGGCTTGCGCGTGCGGGATACTTTCCTTGAGTGGACCACTTTGGGGTTCGGCAAAAATGGCGTCGAGGTGCTTGCCTCCCAAAAGGTTCAGATGGAAGGTTTGTTGGCTGGTGCACTTGCCGATCCGCTTCCGCGTGCGGAGGCGATCCGCCGGCAATGTCCCGGCCTCACCGGCGTGGTAACAATCGGCCTGGCCCCCAGCCAGATGTTGATGCGGGTCGTGGAACTGCCTACCAACGACCCTGCCGAGATGGCCGATATGGTAAAACTGCAGGTGGATCAATTCTCGCCGTTCCCCGAGGATCGCTTGGCGGTATCCTGCGAAGTCCTTAACGTGACGAAGACCAGCTGCCGGGTGCTGATTGCGGCAGTGCCCAAGGAGCAGGTTGAATTACTGGGTGCATTGTTTCGCCCGGTAGGTTTGACGATCCGGCGCATTGATGCCGAGATCATGGCCTGGTGGCGCCTGCTGGCCGATGTTCATGCCATCCCGGGCCAGGGCCGGCATCTTTTGCTACTGCTGGAGCCGTGTGGCGGTTTGTGGATCGCTGTGCAGGATGGCCTGCCGCAGGCGATCAAAGCTATTAGTCCCATTGAAGGCTTGACGCCTGAAGAATATGCCGAGGAACTGGCGGGCGACATGGGATCATTGATCGTGTCACTGGACCTGGAACACGGCATGGTGCCGGTGGGTGGCTTGGATTGTTGGAGCCGTGACCTGGATGTTGGCGTGATTGTCACACGCCTGCAGCAGGATTTGGGGCCCACGGTGCGGCAGCAGTCACTGGAGACCTTGCCGTCCCTCAGCGAGGGGTTGGCCCGGCGCATGTTTGTTCCGCCATTTACCGCGCATGTGCGTGCCGCAGGTATGCATGCTGTGCTGGACCTGGTGCCGGCGGCCTGGCGCGCAACGGCGACTTCGCGTCGCTTGTATAAGCGAATTTTTCTTGTTGGTGGCGTGGCGCTTGGTATTTGGCTGGTGGGCGTGGTGGGTTTTTTAGTC
The DNA here is from genome assembly GCA_964469675.1 of uncultured Verrucomicrobiota bacterium. GTDB lineage: Bacteria > Verrucomicrobiota > Kiritimatiellia > JAAZAB01 > JAAZAB01 > VSJD01. The sequence continues at coordinate 640 of CAYYBV010000019.1, read as the reverse complement.
GGATTTCAATGGAATGGGTTGCAATTGAAACGGCTGGACGAGCAGTTGGTGGCGCTGCAGAAACCGGCTGATGATGTGCGGCGCTTGCAGCGTCAAGTGTATGCTTTTGAGAATTATCTTGACCGTCAGCGCTCGGCGCTGGAGTGCCTGCGCGAAATCAGTTCCGTCTTGCCTCAGGATGTGGATCTTACCTCGTTCCAGTTTAAGAAGGGTAAAACCATTTCGCTCGGCGGCGAGGCGCGGGCCGTGGAGCCGATCTATGATTTTAAAAAATCACTCGACAAAGCAGCATTATTCAAAAATATTGAGATGGGTAGCACCCAGCCCAGCAAGCGCAAGGATCTAACCGTGCAGACCTTTCAAATGAATGTGCAATTGAGTGAGGGCAAGCCATGAAACTGTCTTCGCGTGAAATGGGGCTCGGGATAATCACTCTGTTGCTCTTGCTGTTCGGTGTTACCTACCTGGTTGTTGCGCCTAAAATCAAGGTTTGGCAGGAGCGCCTTGAGACCCGCCAAGCCCAGGTTCAGCGAATTGAAGTTTTGAAGCGGCTGGTCGGGGACCGGGCGCACTGGGATAAGCGTCTGGCAGATTTGCGCGTGCGGCTGTCGCGCTATCCGGCCGCCATGGATGTTACCGC
>CAYYBV010000018.1:13457-17299 GCA_964469675.1 uncultured Verrucomicrobiota bacterium | reverse complement strand
GTGCGCATGGATGCGGGGCCTATTGTTTGAATGTCCAGTTTGCTTGAAAACTATTTTTAAGATTGCAAATCGGGCAAACAAGGTCAATATTTTTCTGCATGGCGGTCTCCTTGTTAATCCCGCATCCAATTGTTTCAGCGTGACATTTGATGCGCCTTACAGTTAGATGTTTGCGAGCCGGTTAACCAGGCGTTGAATATTCAAGGGAGCAAGTTTTAGATGAAAACCATTTCCGTGAAACGTGCGGTTCATTTGCAGGCAGGTCCCGGTGACTCGCTCTATGCCTTTCCGGGTTATGCTTCGCGCGCCGGGCTGACTTTGGTTGAAAATATCCGGGCCGAGGCCCTGCATTTCAGCGCGGGCGCTGGCCGGCATTATTATTCGCGGCAATTAATCCGGCGACGGTCGGAGGATAACGGGCGCGTTTGGCGGGTCATGGAGGAGTGGACTTCGGAACCCGGCAGCATGCGCCAGCCCGGCGAGCACCAGCATGCGCTGGACACCTTTTTGCTGCCTGGTCCGGATATTTTGATCGAGCGGGCGTTAGTGTATACCTATCGTCCCGAGGAAAAAATGTTTGGCCAAGGTAATACGATTGGGCGCACTTATCGCACCCTCTGCCGTCATTCACGGGATGGTGGGGTGAAGTGGTCCGACTGGCGGCAGGTCATTGATCGGCGGCCGGGGTATAATGCGCAACATTGGGCGCCGGGTGTGGATTGTGGGGTTCAAGGCGGAGTGGGCGATGGCCAAGTGGTTTTGATGGACGACGCCACAATCCTGATGGGGTTTACCATCCGTGAGCCCCAAGCGCCGCCGGGGGACATCTCCGCGCGCGCGCGGGAGCTTTATTCTAGCGTGATATTTGCCCAGGGCCGTTGGGATGCTGATCGGGCGGAATTAAACTGGACCTTTGGGACGAATATTGTGGTGCCGTTCCCCGAGGCGTGCGGGGGCGTGTGCGAACCGGCGCTGGTGCGGCTTACCGGCGGGCGTTGGATGGTGACAATGCGTTGCCAGGGCGATGCCAAGCTGAAAATACCGTCTCGGCGGATGGCGGCGATTTCGGGTGATGACGGAATGACCTGGACCCGGCCGACGCCCTTGTCTTACGCGGATGGTTCCACCGTCTGGACGCCCGCCGCCGTGCACAGTTTTTATGTTTCGAGCCGGACAGGCAAGACGTACTTGATTGCCAATCTGTTGCCTGGTCCGGTGTATGGCCAGACGCCGCGTTATCCTTTGTGCATTGCCGAGTTCGACATTGAACGGGCGGTGGTGTTAAAGGAAACGGTCCAGGTGATTCAGGACCGTCCGGCTGGTGCGCCGGAGGACCGGCGCTACACAAATTTCGGCCAATACGAAGACCGCGTCACAGGCGAGCTGGTGTTATGCATGCCCGAGCATCCGCTGCACAAGAATTATGCGGATATGACCGTGCCATCCGATTATACGGGAGATTGTCTGATTTACCGGATTCGGTTGCCTGAAGCTTAGGTACGGCGCCGTGCTCAAATTGATACTCGGGCCTAACATTAGTTGAACATTGCCGTCCAAAACAACCAGTTTTTCGGACCGGGAGTGTTGGATTCCTTAATGTTTTGACGTTGTTTCCTTGCTCTCGGAAATGAGCCTGCTTTTTGTAGATTTTGCTTTATCTGCTATCCAGGAAAACTTTATTTTGCACTGTTTCGCGCCTGATTTTGCGATTAATTCTTGAGCGTCACTTTCTACAGAAAAAGCAAATCAAAGTTTGATGTGCCCACCGCTACGGAAGCTTGTCGGTGCTTCGCACATGGCGCGGACGTTGTCGAAAGGGCTGGCTGGGGGAATGGCGCAAGCGGCGTCCAGGATAAATCCTTCCGGTCCGCCATCACGGATGCATTGCCACGATTCCTGCCGTACCTTTTCCGGGGTGCCAGTCAGTAGCGTGCCAGTAGCTACGCCGCCCCACAGACAGATCTTGCGGCCGATCCGTCGCCGGATGTCCTTCAGGTCCATTCCTTTGGAAGGATCCAGGCCGTGCAGGGCGTCGGCGCCTTCCTCGGCCGCCATTTCCAGGATGGGGTTGTAGTCGCCGCAACAGTGCTGATAAAGCTTGAGGTCCGGTCTGTAAGCACGCATGGCGGTGATAAAGGTCTTGTATGCCGGCGCGCAGTATTCGCGGTAATGGTCCGGCGAGATCATGGAGCTGCTGGCTGAAGAATCCCCGAAGTAGAGGCCGGCCACGCCGGCATCCGCCAGCGCTTTGCCTTTCTCGATGGCGCCTTCCAGGCAGCGATCAATAATGGCATGGACCAGGCTCGGATCGTCCACCAGGTCCATCATGCCCTGCATGGCCCCGCGAAGACGGATCAGTGCATTGATGGTGAACCCGCCTGTCGTGAAGGACACCACAAAACAGCGGCCAGCCAGTTCCTTTACGAGTTTGCGGATGCCGTCGATCTGTCCGTTGCGCACGACGTCGCGCGCGGAAGTCATGGGGATGTTCTTCACGTCGGAGGCCGACTTAACCTGCAGGTCCGACGGCCAGCCGTCACGATCCAGGATCCGGAATTTGCCATCCAGCAGTTCGATTTTGCCCCCGCCGGACAGATCGAACTTGGCCACAGGATGGCGATCCTTTTGGGAGACCAGGATGATTTCGCCATTCACTTCCGTCACTTCGGTGCCTTCCCGCCACCCTTGCGGAGGCGTCATCATGATGCGCAAGCCGTCGGATCCGTAAAACTCCCATGCTTTTCGGGCGGCAGCATACATTCGTTCCGGCCAGGCAAGCAGATGACCGTACGGCACGTTGGCCACCCGGGCGATATGGTTGAACCAGAGGCAGGGAAGCACCGGTACACGATCTACGGGACGGCATTCCATCGCCGCAATGACTCGTTCATGTGAATTCATCCTCCATCGTCCGTCGGATGACGGGATTACGGATGGTTCTGCGGGACGCTGCGTGGTCATGTTTTTTCCTTTTTAGCCGGGCGTGGTTCAAGGAAGTGGAGGGATGCCAGAAAATCATCCGTTTTCGCGAGCACCTGCTCAAACAAAATGAGGTCATCAAGGAAATAGCCGTGTACACCGTTTTCATAGACGACCAGCTCACAGTGATTTCCGGCTTTCTGCATGGCCTCATGGAACCGCTGGGCGCCAATGAATGGGCAAACCTTGTCCCCGGTGCCGTGGAAGACGAGGGTGGGGGGCATGCCTGGTCGGACGCGGTGCAGGGGTGACAGCTCCTGCCAGTGCGTGCCGCACCGGTCGTGGCCGTAACCTTCGGCGGATGTGTCGATCACGGGGTAACAGAGCACCATTGCATCAGGAATGGTGGAAATGGCCGTGTCGTCATCCTCGGCGTCCATTCCGTCAAAAAGCGCGGTGCCTGCCGCCACATGGGCCCCGGCCGAGCCGCCGCCGACCACGATTCTCTTTGGATCAATGCCCAGCTCGGCGGCGTGCGCCCGCAGGTACCGCACGGCTGAACGCCCATCCCGGACGCAATCCAAAGGCGGATTGTTGCCGGCAAAACGATATTCCATGCTGATGGCAACCATGCCGCGCCGGGAGAAATAATCCGCGAGCGGAAAGAAGACCCGGGGAGTTCCAGTGCGCCAGCCACCGCCGTGCAGGACCAGGAAACAGGAACGGGGCTTGTTTGGATCAGTATTGTCCGGTTCAAAGATGTGGAATTGCAAGGTCGTATTTCCGTAGTGCCGGTACGCCAGAATGCGTGTTGGCTCCATGGTTTGTGCCAGCCTGTCCACTGCCCGGTTGGCGTATCTTTCAGGCGCCATGGCTGCCGGCGTTTCATTTGATTTTTTCATATTCGTTGATATCCCAGGTTG
>CAYYBV010000018.1:12257-13431 GCA_964469675.1 uncultured Verrucomicrobiota bacterium | reverse complement strand
TACACACATCTCGTAGTGATACTTGCCGGAAATCTGGTTGTAATAGGCGGTGACGATCTGGCCGTCCGGGAGTTGGACGCTGGAAGGATAGCCTCCATCTAATACGGGCATATTTGCCAGCCGGATCGGGGATCCCCATGTCTCACCGTCGTTCCGACTGATGCGGGCGTCAATGCCGCAATTGTTCCGGCAACGGTTGCCGTAGCAGAGCACAATGCGGCCATCGGCGATGTGAAGCATGTGCGCAGGCGCCTGACTGGGCAGGCTTAAGGGGCCTTTGACCTGCCAGGTTGCTCCGGCGTCGGCGGAAGAAAAGAGTTCCAGGTGCTGGTCCCCGGCTGTGCGGGCAGCGGCGAGGAGTTTTCCATTCGGCAGTGCCAGGAGTGTCGTTTCGTTCAGATCCCGGGCGATGATGGAACGAAATTCCCAGGTCTTTCCGTCATCTCGACTCACGTAGAACAGTGACTCGCGCTGTTTCTGATTCTCTCCCCAGCAGGCGTACAGCGATACACCCAGGGTACCGTCATGGTTCCGCACAATCACTCCGAATGGAATCATGTGATGGTATGGGCCGGATGGAGGCTGGACGGTGTTTTCCGTGTGGGTCCAAGTTTTGGCGCCATCGCCGGAACGGCATACCCACAGGGGCAGAATCTGCCCCTCATGCGGGTTGCTGTATTCTCCGATCGGCAGACGCTTGCTCCATCCGGAGGCCAGCACGATCATACTGCCGTCACGGGCCAGGCCGGCGGCGCAGTTCATGCGGTTCGTGGCGGGCTCGTGCGGTGCGGCCCGGCCGCGGAACGTCCACACCTGACCTCCGTCCGTGCTGGCCCAGCAGTCCAGATCGCCTTCCCATCCGCCGTGGGTGGGCTGGTTATAGATGGTCGCTACGATGGCTCCATCCGGGAACTGAACGAGATTCGGCCATGCGCAAACTCCCTGGATCGCCACGTGGGTCTTGGTCATTGTTTTGCTTTTCCTTTCTTGCTGTTTCTTTTTTATTTCGCGCAAAGCACGGTTAGCCTGTGCGCGACCAGCCATTGCAACACTTGTTGATTAGAAAGTCACGCGGCAAGCTGCGTTCTTCGTGTTGTGCCGCAACACAAGGAGCATGATATGACTTATGGCCGCGTGACCGAAAGAGAACTTAAGTTCATCTACCGCGGGCGTC
>CAYYBV010000018.1:9262-12247 GCA_964469675.1 uncultured Verrucomicrobiota bacterium | reverse complement strand
CAAGACGATATAAGCAGGCGGGAAATAGCAAAGCGTTTAGGGCGGGCTGCGAGCAGTATTTGCCGGGAGTTTGTCCGCAATCTGGGGCTGCGCGGCTACCGTCCGAAACAGGCGCAGGAGAAAGCGCCGGCCCGGGCTGGGTGGGCGTGCCCCGGGGCATGCATACGCTTTACCTTAATGGCGAGGTGGTTAGCGCAATTGAGTGTGCGACCGATTTGAGGACATTCTCCGGAACGCTTGCCGTCACCAATGGTACGGGTTATTACAATCCGCCGGACCCACCGGCACCTGTTCCGGCACTTTTTCTTATAAATACAGCAAGGACGCGCCGGGCGGGGACTTTTCAATTCGGGCGGGTAGTCTTGCGATATTTTTAATCACGTCCTGCCGCTTTACCGCAAGCATTGGGTTGCCTGGAATCGGACAGTGCAAAATGCGGGTTACCCTTTAAAACCGGCCTGGCCGATGCCGGTTTTAAACACCGGCCAGACGTAGTACGGTTAGCGCGCTGGCGGCGGCGATTTGCCTGACATGCGAAACCGTATTGTATTCCGTGATCGTATGCGACGCACCCGGCATGCCCGCACCCATGCCGATAAGCGGCATGCGACCAGTACGCACGATATGCGAGGCATCTGCCCACCCGGTAATTTCACCGACCGTGGGTTCCTGGCCGACTACGGTCATGAACGCGTCTTTTGCAGCGGACTGCAAAACTGCGCTGGCGGCGCTATCCGGCGAATCTTCTGGCCCAAACGGCGGCACGTCCTTGGCCCAGACAATTTCCGGGCGATGATCGCGGAGCCATGCATCGCGCTCACAGGTTTCTGCAAGCATGGTTTCAAACCGTTCCCTTAAAAGCGCCCCGCCAAACCCCTTCCCAGCCGCCTCGGCCGCTTCGGCCTCCGTGCGCGCGTAACTGAGATTGGCGGTCAGCCAACCATGGCAGGGCACCGTCCAGGGGGCCAGGCCGGATCGTAGGACGCCCACGTTGATGCGATAGCCGGGTTGAGTGCGCTCCCGCTCTTTAGCCAGCCGATCCAGCACATCCTTGACCATAACGATCTTGTCCACGGCGCTTACGCCCCCCATCGAAGCATGCTTACCCAAGCCTCGAACCGTGACCTCAACCGTTGCGATTCCCTGGCAGCCGGTATAGGTCAGTCCAAAAAATCCATCAAGCGCCAGCGCATACCGTCCCCGGATTCCCGCCAGGCAGCAGGCTAATGTGCCTGCCCCGCTACCGTTACATTCTTCATCCACCACGGACTCAAATAAAATCTCACAGTTCAACGGCGCCTTGGTGGCGCGCAAAGCCCGAAGCGCAAACAGGCCCGCCACAACCCCGCACTTGCAGTCGCTTGCGCCCCTGCCATAAACCAGGTCGCCATCGCGCCGGCCTGTAAACGGGTCGCCCTCAAAGTCACTTGCGCCCACTGTGTCCATGTGGGCGTTGAAGATAATGGTCGGACCGGACCCATCGCCAAACCGAAAACGGCCCACCAGGTTATCGCGTCCATCCCACGACCGCCGGCGGGGCCCGATAATCCCGGCGCGCTGGTAAATGTCGGGTGGGACGGGAATCCATTCGGTCTTGCCGCCGGCCTCGATCATTCGTTCCCGCAGATAGCGTTGGCCATTGCCCTCGCCGGAAGGTTTCGGATCGCCGGAATAGGGATTAACAGTTGGGATCCGGATGAGTTCCGTGAATATCCCGGCAAGGGCTTCAGTCTGTTCATCCAGGTAGTCAATAATTGTCTGGTCCCATTTTTGCACGGATAAATCCTCCCCATTACGCAATCACTAAATCACATGCGTTTCGGAAAATAAAGTTATTTTTTAAAACAGCGCCTGATTCTAATCACTGGTTTCATAACACTTTGGCCGGAGCGGCGCTAAACGTCAATTCGGTGTGATGCAAAATCAAGGCTTCGATTTTACCGCCCGCACCATCCGGTTTTTACCGGCCAAGTCCGGCCGCAATTTGCTTTCATGGAATCCGGCCGTATACGCCATTTTCAGCACGGCCGCCCCCTGGTCTTCGCCGATTTCCAGGAAGAGCACCCCGCCGGGCTTAAGTGCCCGCCATGCCTGTGCCATGAGCCGCCGGATGATTGCCAGGCCGTCGGCGCCGCCAACCAGGGCGGCGCGGGGCTCAAAGTCGCGCACGCTTTGATCCAGGCTTGCCCAATCTGCTGCTTGCACGTATGGTGGATTTGAAACCACGGCCTCCAGGCTCGCGGGCGCTGCGGCTGACAAAAGATCGCAGGCAACGAAACGGATATGCGCGCAAACGCCATGCCGCAGCGCATTTACGTGGGCCAGCGCCAGGGCCGCCGGACTGGTGTCGGTGGCCAGATAAGAGCCGGCCGGCCGTTCCAGTGCCAGCGTAACAATAATACAACCGCTGCCGGTACCCACATCCACGATGGCGGGGGCCTTTTTTTGCCATAGTCCCGTGTCCTCCAGCATCCAGGCCGTCAGTTGTTCCGTTTCCGGCCGTGGTATCAAAGCGCGCCGGTCGCAGGTAAACACGCGGCCCATGAACTCTGCCTCGCCCAGGATGTATTGCAATGGCTCGCCCCCGGCCAGGCGCGTGGCGCCAGCTTCAAGCTGCCGGACCTGAGATTCGGCGAGGTTTTGGTTTAGCCGTATCGGCAGTTCGAGACGTGGACAACCTAAAACGTGGCTCGCCAGCCACTCGCATTGCAAGCGGGCCTCATCCGGCCTGGATGTCTGCACGCGGGTGGTGATGCTGGCAAGCATTTTGCCGAGGACGGGCATGTGGCAACCTTACATTTCCAGTAACTGGTCTAGTGACAGGGTGGTTTTGAGCGCGTGATTGTGATCATAAAGCGCCAGCAATAGGTTGGCCAGTTCGCCTTCCATGATTTTTTCAAGATTGTGTGCGGTGAAATGAATCCGGTGGTCGGTCAGGCGGTGTTGCGGAAAATTGTAGGTGCGGATGCGCTCGCTGCGGTCCCC
>CAYYBV010000018.1:7296-9252 GCA_964469675.1 uncultured Verrucomicrobiota bacterium | reverse complement strand
GGGCAGGTGGGTGATGCGCACGGCAGAATCGGTTTTATTGACGTGCTGGCCACCGGCGCCGGAGGCGCGATACACGTCAATGCGCAGGTCTTCCGGCCTGATCTCAAGCTCATCAACGTCTTCAGCTTCGGGCAGGACGGCCACCGTGGCGGTAGACGTATGAATGCGTCCGGCACTCTCCGTGACGGGGACACGCTGGACGCGGTGGGTGCCGCCCTCAAATTGCATGGCGCGGAATACGTTCTCGCCCTGGATTGAAAATATGATTTCCTTGTAACCGCCGCTTCCGGAAGGACTGGCGTCGATGATCTCGGTCTTCCAGCCGTTATTTTCCGCGTAGCGCATATACATGCGCGCCAGATCCCCGGCAAAGAGCGCCGCTTCGTCGCCGCCGGTGCCGGCGCGTATTTCCATGATCACGTTACGCTCATCATCGGGATTGGGCGGCTGCAATTCGATCAGCAGCAGCCGCTCGGCTTCCGGCCGTTCTTTTTCAGCATGGGCAAGCTCTTCTCTTGCCAAGTCCTTAAGTTCGGGGTCCGTGCTGTCCTGGTCGATTAACGCCTGGTGTTCGTGGATATCATTTTGCAGGCGCGCCAGGGTGTTGACGCGCGCCAGTATTTTTTTGAGACGCGCGTGGGATTTCAGCAGGTCGCGCAATTTGCGCGGGTCGCCGGTGACGGCCGCGGCCAATTGCGTTTCAAGCTCGGCGAGTCGCGCGGTCAAAGTTTTGATGAATTCAGGGGCGATATCCATGGGTTGTCTTTCCTTTGCCCAACGGTGCTTCAGCCAGAATACAAGAGCCGAGCTGGTTAAATTCCGTGGGTGGATACAAAAAGGGCCAGGCGGCGCCCGGCGCCGATTCCTGGCCCTTTGATCGTTCCGCCGCTATTTTTTGGCGTAGCGTTTTTTAAACTGCTCCACGCGCCCGGCTGCATCCACATATTTAGCTGTGCCGGTGTAAAAGGGATGGCAGGCGGAGCAAGTGTTAACCTGCATCTCCTTTACGGTTGAACGCGTATGCACCACGTTGCCACAAATGCACTTTATCGTGGAGTCTTGATATTTCGGGTGGATTTTTTCTTTCATGCTTTGATCCTCTTGGGTCACTGCTTCAGCCGCAGGGGCAACCACTAAAAAAATTATTTGACCACAGCGCAATCCCGAATGCAAGCATTTTTTTAAACAAGCGCGAAGTGCGACTTAAACCAAGAGCAGGATGGTTTTTAAAGCGGCCACCCCGGCCTTAAATCGCTTCGGTATGGCCAATCGCAAAAACTTTATTCATCGGCGCGTGCCGTCCGCCGCGCGTTCATCCATCGGGATGCAGGTGTCAAAGGTATAGAGCCTGATGATTCGGATAACACGTTGCCATGCTGGCCGTTTCGTCCCTGAACCAAGAATCGCCGCTGTGCCCAGAATGGGCATTGCCAAGCCGGATGGTTTCTGGTAATTGAATTGTAAATCACTATTTTGCTAAAAGTCATCAGGGCGCACAGGGTGCAAGGCACGCAAAAAAATAAAATTTTCAGGTGCCAAGAAGCATAACAATTGTAGGTTTGTCTCGAATTGATCAGGAATGCCGCCTTGGGCCTTTATTGATTCTTTTTAAGCTTTACCACTTTCTGGCGCCTTTGCGTTGATAGTCGCGGCGGTTGCACCTTGTTTGTTACTGGCGATGCGTTAAGGGAGAAAATATTATGGCGAGCGGCAGGTTTGGGCAAGGGTTAACCATGGCGTTATGCGCTCTGTTGCTGTGTGTCGGCTGTCGTGAGGACCCGGCTCAGAAAAATCACCGGCAAGGCATGCAGGCGATCAAACGCGGGCAATACGCCCGGGGCATCCACTTGCTGCAACAGAGCATAAAGCTCGGCGGCACTAATGTGCCCCTGGCCACAATTTACAATGCCTTGGGTGTCGCTTATTACCGCATCGCCCAGACGGAAAACCCCCTGG
>CAYYBV010000018.1:1333-7286 GCA_964469675.1 uncultured Verrucomicrobiota bacterium | reverse complement strand
CCCTGGGTGCTTTTGAGTCGAGCGCCCGGCAGGATTCTAAATTCGCGGAGCCGTTTTATAATACCGGCGTTATTATGGCCGAATCCGGGCGGGAAGCCCGGGCGGTGCCTTGTTTTGAGATGGCGGCGCGTTTTGATTTGGCGGACACCCGCGCGCTCGAATATCTCAGCCGGATTTCAAGACATAATCAACGTTGGGATAATGCCCGCAAGGCCCTGAATGATGCGCTGCGGCGCGCGCCACGCGCGCCACGTATTCTGACGGCTTTGGCGCTTGTGGAACTCCAGTCCACCAACATGGTGCGGGCCATTTCCTGTCTGCAGGAAGCGCTGGAACACGATGCCAGTTACGCCCCGGCGCTTTACAATCTGGCTGTTGTAAATCACATCTGGCTGAAAAATGATAGCCAGGCGGCGCCTTTGTTTCAAGATTACCTGCGCCTGGCACCGCAAGGGGAGGGCGCTGAAAAGGCCGCACGGGCCCTCAAGGATATTACTCAGCTTTCGTCCGCCGCGGCTGCTGCGCAAACGGCTGCCGTGGTGACGACAGTCAAAAACGTGTCCCCGGCTCCCGTTGTTGCCCCTCCGCCCTCCTGCGATGAATTATTACTGGTTGCCCGGAAGTTGAGGCAGCAGGATCGTAACGAAGCCGCCATCAATAATTATTTGCTTGCGGCGCGGGAAGCCCAGCGCGTGGGCAAGCCTTCGCTTCGTGATCAGGCCGCGCGTGAAGCTAACGGGCTCTGCGGGCAGAATGCCCGCGCCCATTATGAGGTGGGCCTGTATTGGGTAGAGCGTGGCCAGCCTGACGAAGCCCTGGCCCATTTAAAGCAGGCGGCGGAGTTAAGTAATACCTGGTACGAGGCGCACATGGCCTTGGCCCGCGTGGCTACGGACCAAACCGAATATGACACCGCGGTGGTTTCGCTGAAAAAGGCGGACCAAAGTAATCCGGCCCGGCCCGAAGCTTTATGGTCCTTGGCACAGATTTATGACCGCAATCTCAGTTTGACCAACCAGGCGCGTCAAGCTTACACGTTGTTTGTCCAGCGGTTCGGCGCTGATGGCCGCGTTCAGGAAGGGCGCGAGCGCCTGCAGGCGCTGGGCGGCATGGATCATAGCGTGCGTCCGCCCGCTCCTGTCCAAACCGAAACACAGACCCGCTGGCGGTGGTTGTTCAAGTCCCGGTCGCAGAAAAATACGGAGAATTGAGATCATGCCGTTGGGAAATATATTTACGTTTGTGGAAATTGGCGCGCTTGTTCTTGTGTTGTGGGAATTTTTATGGGGCTTGAAACGTGGTCTTTCGGGCGAGCTTGCGCGGATGCTTGGCACGGTGGTTGGGCTGATTGCCGGCCTGCGATTTTACCAGGCCTTGGGGCGTCTTTTGGCCGATAATACCCGCCTCTCAGATAATCCGGAATTAGCCCTGGCGGTGGCGTTCCTTCTAATCGTGGTCTGTTTTGCGCTTTTATTCCTGATGCTGCGCCTGATCCTGCGCTTGCTGATGTCGGTCAAGTTTAATGACCGGATTGACCGTGCCGGGGGAGGGCTTGCCGGCCTTCTGCGGGGGGTGCTGATGGCGATCCTGTGTGTGTATGTTATCGGTTTATGGCCTCACGAATATCTGCGTTCGGTGGTGCGCAACCAATCCATCGTCGGTCGGGCGGTATTCCAATGCGCTCCGCCGGTTATTGAAAAACTGAATGCCATTCGCTGGCTTGACGTCGGCGTGAAGCCGCCGCTGCCTTCCTCGCTCCCGCCAATTCCGGAATGGCCGGTGGAAGAAAAGTAGCCATGCCGCTCAAGGTTCCGCATGCCGTCTTGGAGGAGATCCGTCTCAATAATGATGTTGCGACGGTAATCGGCGCCTATTTTACACTCCAGCGCAGCGGTTCCACTTTTAAGGCGCTCTGTCCGTTTCACAAGGAAAAAACGCCGTCTTTCATGGTTAATCCCCAGCGCCAGACCTTCCACTGCTTCGGATGCGGCGCGGGGGGGGACGTGTTCCGGTTTGTTATGGATTATGAGAAGGTAGACTTCATGACGGCCGTAAAAATGTTGGCCCAGCGCGCCGGCATCCGGCTGAAATTAGAAGCAGATGGTGAGGATGGTCAGCCGGGCAAGGAGGCGCTTTACGAAATCAACGCCGGTGTCGCCAAGCTCTATCAGCAAATTTTACGCAAACAGCCGGAAGGTGAAATTGCTCTAAAATACCTGGCGTCGCGCAACTTGCCGTCCACGGCGATCGAGGATTTTTTGATCGGCTTCGCTCCGGAACGCTGGGATACTGTCCTGCGCTGGGCCGGGAAAAAATACACCCGTGAGCAGTTGGAAGCCGCCGGGCTGATCATCCCGGCCAAACCGCGTCCCGAAGAACCAGCATCCGGCGAAAGTTCTGCACGGTGGTATGACCGCTTCCGTAACCGGCTGATGTTTCCAATCCAGGACGAGCAGGGGCGCGTTGTGGGTTTCAGCGGCCGCGTGTTGACCGCCGGGGCCGAAACGGCCAAATATGTCAATACGCCGGAAACAGTGTTGTTCCGCAAAGGGCACATTCTTTATGCGTTGCACAAGGCGCGCCGCGCCATTGTGGAATCGCGCGAGGCTATTGTCTGCGAAGGGCAGATTGACGTCATCCGCTGTCATTTGGCAGGGTTTATTACGGCGGTGGCCGCCCAGGGCACGGCGTTTACCGCCGACCATGCCCGTATTTTAAAGCGGTATGCCGACAGCATCGTGCTGGTCTTTGATGCCGACCGGGCCGGGCAGGACGCCGCCCTGCGCGCGGCGGACACTTTTCTCCAGGTGGGTCTGGTAGTGCGTATTGCTGCGCTCCCGGCGGGTGAGGATCCAGATTCGTTGATCGGCCGTAAGGAAGGCAAGGTTATATTTAAGCAGCTGCTCATGGATGCTAAGGCGGCGGTGGATTTTCAAATTGACGTGCTTGCCGCTCGTGAAAAACCGGAAACGGAAGCCGGCCTGATGCGGCTGGTCCGCGAGTGGCCGGGGATCAGCGACATTCGGGGTGGCCACGATTGCCCGCACGCCCAATGCCGTTCAGCAGGCCAGGCTTATCCAGCAGGCTGCCGGGCGTCTGGCCGTGCCCGAAGAAGCGCTCCGGCAGGAACTGGACAAGCTTTTGAAGCGCAGTCGACCGGTGGTTGCAACGCCTGTGCCTCGGCAAGCGGATCCGGCGCCGTCCCGGTCAATAAAGGAACTGGCGCTAGCCGAACACTTGGTGGTGAATATTGAGCTGGCTGGCTTGGTCAGAAAATATTTACCGCTGGACCTGGTGATGGATTTGCCGTGTCGGCAGGTAATCCAGGCTTGTTTGCAGGCGGAGCAGGATAAGCGGGATGTTATGGTTATCATCGCTGAACAGGATGATGATCAAAGGGATCTCTCCCGGTTTGTGGCCCAGACACTGGCTGCGCCGGCCAAGATTAAGAGCGATTTTGCGACCAGCGAGGAGTCGGTAAAATCACTTATTTTGGGAATCCGTACGGCGGCGCTCCAGCGACGCCGCAGGGATATTGGCAAACAATACCAGGCCGTCCATAGTAAGGCGGACGCCAAACCATTATCCGCGGAACAGCAAAAACTTTTTTTTGAATATACCCAGCTTGGCTATGATATTGCCAAACTCAAGCAGTGGGATACGGCCGTGCCGGTTATGGATGCAATGTGATTTTGGGCATATGGGCATGGGATTAAACTTGAACGCCATAGCTTGACAGGATAACATCAGTGCCGTTGCCAAAAGGGGTTCAAGCCGAATCCGGAGTTACAAAACAACGTGACTGGTAAAATTTTACAAAGGATGTGATTATGAGTTTACTCGGCAAATTGTTTGGTTCGCGGGCTGGAAGGCGGCCAACTTTATCCCGTCCGGCGGAGCAGCGGGTGTACGTGGTGGACGCCACCGGCATGGTGGATCCGCGCCAGCGCAATGGCGGCCAGGCCAGCCCCCGTGATCATTTTGCGATTCTACGGATGCTGGCCCAGTTTGCCGGTCGGGAAGCAATTGAAATTCAGGCAGTTTTCACTGGGCGCGCTTTGCGCGAAGCCGGTGATGGTCAGGAATTCAAGGGTGTGCGCGTATTTTATGCCGAAAACAGTGCTAACGCCCACGCCAAAATAAAAGATTTGATCCACAAATTAGCCGTCCGCAAAGACGTGGTTTTACTGACGGCCGATAATGCGCTGGAGCGTGAGGCCGGCCAGCTTGGTGCGGTCTGTATGCGGCTTTCGACGTTGCGCAAGAGTTTTGATGAGCGTGATGAACGTGATCGAGAGCGGCTCGACCAGGGAAATCGTGGCGAACACGGCGAGCGTGACCGCGGGAATCGTGACCGTGGAAACCACCGCCGCGATGATCGGGCGCGTGATCAGCAATATCGGCCCAATCACAATAGTGGCCCGGCCCCTGAAACACCGGATGCGCCCACCGAGGAACCCGAACAGCGAGCCAAAGAAAATCCAACCGTGCTTGACCTGATTGATCCCATTTAGCTTGGCGTGCCCGCCTGTGGCCGCAACATGCAGAGGGCGATGCCAGCCGCCACCGAGGCGTTGAGCGAGGTGACGTGGCCTTGCTGGGGAATGCTCACGATGTGATGGGCTTGGTTGAGAATATGCTGGCCAACCGCACGGTGTTCGCCGCCGATAACAAGCAGGATCTTTTTTGGATTGCGCTCATTCAGCCGTCGGAAATCTTCCTTGCCGCGCGCGTCCAGTGCCACCAGTGTGAATCCCAGCGGCAATAACGTCTTGACGTATTCGTTGGCGGTATGGTCCCGGGCAATCCGGAGGTATTCGGTGGCGCCGGAGGAAGCCTTGACCACCGATGGATAGATTTCCGGCACGCCCCGATTGGCCAACAGTACGTCCTGCCATCCGAAAATTTCGGCGCTGCGCAAAATGGCGCCGACATTTTGAGGGTCTTCAACATTGTCAATCAGCAGCAGGCGGTCAGATGTTTGCAGGTTTTCCAAAGAAGTGTAAGGGTAAGCTTCGCTTTCGAGTACGACGCCCTGGTGCTCCGTGGTCCGGCATAAATCAAAGAGCCGGCGCTTGTCGGCGGCGGTTACGGGAACCTTAGCCTCGTTCAGCAGCTCGGTGAGCTTGCGGCGGCGGGAGCCGCCCGCCCCACTTGGTCCAAAATAGGCCGCGCGAATTGCGCGCCGCCGGGCGCGCACAACTTCAAAAGCCGGATTGATGCCGTAAATATATTCGGTGGTCATAATGGTCTTTATGTGGTTTTTTTCTGCATGAGGCTTGGTTAATTCATTTTTGCCAGCCAAGATGCATGCGCTGCAATTTTTGATTTTTACAAAAATCCGCTATCCCACCACGCGGCGTTTCATTTTTCCGCGCTGATCGCGTGTTGAATGCAGGCAGTCACTTGTTTGCCAAGCTGCGTGTTGCCCAGAGCGTTAAAATGAACCTGGTCCTCATTCTGCCATTCCTTGACATGCGGTAGAACGAATGTATACAAATCATCAATGGCAATGCGGTGAGCTGCCATGATTTTTTCGGCAACCAAGTTGAGCCTCGGGATGGCCTCAAATCTTTCCCCTTTCCGGGACATGATCGGTGTTGAGCTGGCCCAGATGAGTTTGGCGCCGGTGCCCTTAAAAATCTCAACCAGCTTGCTCAAGTTCTCGCTATATTGGTCAGGGGTATACCGGATGTGGGCGTCGGCCACCGGCAGATCTTTATCCGCAAACAGCCGGCCTTTTTTATCGAGCAGATGCGTGTCCCAGATGCCGAAGTTGAAGTGGATTACATCCCATTTGCTTGTGCCCAGCCAGGTGTTGATTTGCGCTAAACCGTATCCCGTGTGCCGGCAGTTTTCGGCCGGGCGGAACACATTCGCGCTACCAATAAGATTGCTGCGCACCGCCGCGGTGTAACCGATTGAGATGGAATCCCCGATGATCAGCACCCGG
>CAYYBV010000018.1:0-1323 GCA_964469675.1 uncultured Verrucomicrobiota bacterium | reverse complement strand
GGCAGACTGTTGGCCTTGCTAGGATTGACGAAAGCCCTGGTAACATGCTCGTGAAGTTCAGCTTCCGCGACCGGTTTGGCGGCCATAGTATTGGTGGCTGCCAGCATCATGATCAATAAAGGCGCGTAATCCAGTCTAATGTTTGTTTTCATTTGATCGGCTGCAGGGCAAGGCGCATGTAACACCCAGCGGGATGCTTTTACCGCCCTGCTGGGGTTGATTCTTTTAGTGGAACTGGATGGGGATTATACCCCTAATTTCGCACACGTCCACGACTATAATCAGCGCGGAGTAATGGCGCTCTTTATTGTTATGCCCCGTGTATGGCGGCGGCCAGTTCGCGGACCAGCTTGGCCAGTCGGCCTTTGCTGGCGGCCTCTACCAGCGCGCTCCCGACTACGACAGCATCGGCATGCCGCGCCGCCGCGCGCGCCTGGGCGCCGTCGCTTATGCCGAAGCCGGCGGCAATGGGCAGATCTGTGCAGGTTCGCAGGCGGTCAATATTTTGCTTGATGCTTGGGGTCAGCCTTTTGCGCACGCCGGTTACGCCCTTGACCAGTATGTAATAGACGAATCCGTCCGCTTGCGCCAGCAGTCGCCGCACCCTTGCTGGCGATGTGGTTGGCGCAATGAGCTGGATAAACAAGAGACCGTGACGTTGCATCAGCCCGCGTAATTCAGTCGATTCTTCATACGGCAAATCGACCACCAGGAGGCCGTCAAGGCCCGCGCGTTTCGCGTCCCGACATAGTTTGTCATACCCGTATCGAAACAGTGGATTGGCATAACTGAACAAGATCAAGGGGGCCTTGAACGAGCGGCGCAGGCGCGCGGCCAGTCCCAAAATTTTTTTCAGGTTTGTTCCCGCCTTCAAGGCGCGCTGGCCCGCGGCCTGGATGGCGGGACCGTCGGCGGTCGGGTCCGAAAAAGGCACGCCAATTTCAAGCAGATCCACCCCGTTGGCCAGTGCCAAGCGGATGTTCCGTTCCGAGGTTGGTAAGTCCGGATCGCCCGCCGTAAGGTAGCCGATCAGCGCCTTGCGGCCTTGCCGCCGCAAAGTTTGAAATGTTTGTGTTATTCTGTTCACGGTATTTACCCGATGCGTTAATTTAATGATTTTGCGGTTCATTGATTCCGTGGTTTTAAAATTAAGCAATCATTTAAGCGCGCAGTTTCTGAATTGCTTGCGATATTTTTGCTTATAAGCCACTATGTTGTCCAGGTCCTTGTCGCCGCGGCCTGACAGGTTGATGACAATATTGGCGCGTGGCCCCAGTTTGCGCGCCCGTTTTCTGGCTTCGGCCAGGGCGTGGCTCGATTCCA
>CAYYBV010000017.1:0-17545 GCA_964469675.1 uncultured Verrucomicrobiota bacterium | reverse complement strand
GTTGCTTCAATGAGTACTCAACAAACTGGCTGACCGTCTTGCCCTGCGCGTGTGCGTATTCCTTTGTCCTGCGGTATATTTCCGTGTGGATGCGGATTTTCATGCCTCAAACCGAGCCTTGTTCTTTTCCTTCTTGAACCGTTCGTACGTTTCAAAGAATTTGCGCCATGCCTTTTTGCGTGGTTCAAGGTCTTTCTTTAACGGCCATGGCCCGCAATACGAATGGACTTCAAATAGCCAACCCTCGTATCGGTAGAGTTTCGGTATACAGATTATCCATTTATAGCGCATTGCCGCTCTCCATCATTGCCTGTTTGATCGCGTCGCGGAAGTTGATTTTTCCGTCTGCATTGGCGTTCATAAGTTGGTTCCTTTCGGCCATTCACGCCTGATAAAATGAACCCGCTTGTCGTAGAATGGTGTATTGCTTTCGTCGCATTGCCGTGATAAATAGTCAATCCACTGCGAAAAATACGGGCGTTTCCCCACCCCTGTTTCCGGCCCAGCGATTACCCAATCAATATTTTCTATACAACATTGTTCCCTGCGTTTGCCGCGACACAGACCCCAATCTTCACATGAATGGCTGCAAAGCCTATTCCGCAAATCAACCGCTCCCAACATCGGCTCAACGCTAACAAAATGTTTTGCGGCCGGTATGCTCAACAGCTCCGGAATACGCTCATCTGCGCGTCGCTGGTTCTCCGCAGTCACCCCGAGCCATAAATTTGGAAGATAATCACCGCTCCCAAGTTCACGGATTGGGTAATCTGCCGTCACTTCATATAGTTTGCGCTCGATATTCTGTGGGCGCTTTGTAAGCACAATAAACGTATGCTGCGGACACGCTGACATAACTTCAAGAATCTGGTCAATCCACACCGCCAAAACAGCATCGTGGAACATATCAGACATTGAGCACACGAATATCCGCGCCGGTTTCTTGAGTTTCAACGGCTCATCCAATCGTTCAGGATGAAACACCGGATCACCCCATGGCAAACCAAACCGCTTGCTGATCGCCGCCGCATAGCAATGTTCACATCCCTCGCTTACCGGACTGCATCCTGTTATCGGATTCCAAGAGTAATCCGCCCAACCGATTGTGTTTTTTATGTTGTTCATATTCCCTTCCCCTCAATCCCGTATCAGGACGGCGATTGATTGTTTGTGGCGCGTGTTGGGCTACCACGCTTTATTGTATTTCACCGCATCAATGCGCTTCAGGTCGCGGCGAATCTCCGCCAGCCGATTCGCTTGAGCAACGGTTGCATTTCCTTCGCGGACAATTTTGTTTAACCGTTCCTCGGCTTCGCGCAATTGTGTTTCTGTTGGTTCGGGCGTCGCTATTTCGTTTTTCATGCGTCATTCCTTTCGGTTATTGATTATCCGTGGCGCGTGTTGAGGTTGTGGTATCCTTGCTAATCAGTTCGTCAATCCTCTTGTCAATCTTGTCGATCTTTTCGGCCTGCTCCTTGGCGAAGTCGGGATAGTGCATCCAGCTTCGGTTTGCCTCCCTCAACTCCTTTACCAGTAAACTCCGGTCACGAGCAAGCCCGCGCACAGCCTCGGCCATCGGGTTGACCGCAGGGGCTTCAATGCGTTGTCCTAGCTGTGTAACATTCATTTCTTTTTTATCCTCTCCCATTTCCTCCGACACGCGTCAGGGGTGCGGGAGTTGTGATATCCGCTATTTAATCGTGCTGCGATAAACTCCCAGTCATAGTCAAAGCATTCCTGTTCAACCGCAAACTCCAGTTCGTCGCTCTCCCCGTCACTCCATGGTATGCGTTTCTTGGTCATTCCTTAATCTCCCGCCAATACGGGCAATCTTCGCGGGTCTTGCCATTACTTAATAATTCAATCGCCACGGTTCATTCCCATGGATTGGTAAATATTACGCACTCTGCCGGGGGAAGGCCACGGGTCGGACTTACACCCGTACCGATTCGGCTTCTCTGCCGGCGATTCAATCGGAGTAATCGCTAATGACTGACGTATTCTTTGCAGTACCCGCAAACATCCTTGCTCACTACATTCTGGATCGTCACAGGCCCCCAGATCGTGTAAGGCCGTTTGCGCGTCAATCAGCAGTTCGCGCAAACGCTTATTCTCTGCTTCTAATGATTTGATGTGTTCTTGCGTTGTCATTCCCTCTCCTTCCAGTGTTTGCACTGCCTGGCTAATTTTTCGATTGCATTTTGCGCGGCCTTTACTTCAGGGTCATCGCAGTCAAGCCAGCAGAAGTGCATCGCGAGTTGTGCGGCGATGGCTTTGTCAACCTTGACGTTGTAAGTCCCGCACCATAGCGGCCATGCGGAATAATCAATGTTCGCGCCCCGCATGTCCGCGTGCTGCATGTTCGCGTTCTGCATGTCCGCGCCCCGCATGTCCGCGTTCTGCATGTCCGCGCCCCGCATGTTCGCGTTCTGCATGTCCGCGCCCCACATGTACGCGTGCTGCATGTTCGCGTTCTGCAATCGGTGTTTATTTTTAACCACTAACTCCTTAATAGTCAGCGTGTCCGACTCGTCGATCAGTGTTCCGTCAATGCGTATTAGTTGCGTTTTCATTTCTCCTTTTCCTCAAACCTCCGGCAAGCCGGTTGCCGTGACCTGCTTATTGCAATGCGTCGCGTAATTGTTTGATGTACTCTTGCTGGTTCATTTGTTTTCCTTTGTTGAATCCGTCGCCATATCTACCCCGTCGCATGAACGAAGTTCTGCTTCTCGGATATATCGCAATGCGGTTTCGTGTCTTGTTTCACCGACAAACTTTCTGCTTACAGCGTACACTAGTTCCTCGTGTTGGCATTTAGGGCAAGGCGTATCAAGGCTGTTTCGTGGCAACCCACAAAGCGGGCATATCGCTAACGGTGATTTCATGTTTTCCGTAAATCTCGCGCAAGCCTTTTGCCGTGCCTTGATTTTTGCAATGCCAAATCTTGTTCTACTTGACGGCGTTATCTTGCAATAAAGCCAATCCTGCCGGTAACGATGCGGCCTGACGGCGTGGATACATTCGCCGCATACGTATCCAGAACCGGGATGCGTTAATTGATTCGGCAACTTTAACAGCATGTTCATTTATTTTCCTTCGCGCACTCCCCGCACACGACAACCGCCGTGTATCGTGGGATTGCTCCGTGCTGTTTTGTCCGGCGGGATACAACATGTTTCCTGCCGGTGATTTGTTTGTGGCAATCGTGACATTTCATTTGATTAACGACAGCCCGTAATTGATGATTTTCGTTTTTATCTCTGAGTCGTAGTCGGCGTTGGCGGCGGCGTTGGCGGCGTTGGCGGCGGCGTTGGCCGCGGCGTAGGCGGCGGCGTAGGCGGCGGCGTAGGCGGCGTTGGCGGCGGAGGCGGCGTTGGCGGCGTTGGCGGCGTTGGCGGCGGCGTTGGCGGCGTTGGCGGCGTAGGCGGCGTTACCGCTTTCTGCGGCCTCAATCGCCTTTCTTGGCCGGTCATCTCCGGGTTTGTATTTCTCGTACACCGGCAACGCCAACCGCGACGCATGACATGCGTATTTTACTTTTTGCGCTTTGTCCATCAGCCGCACGATGAGCCAATTCGCCCAATCGAAATGGTCGGTGTTCATCAACGCCGCGATGACCGCATCGTGATCTGTGGCGGATTGTTTGACAAACCAATCGTAACCCGGCTTACACGCGTTCTGCTCTTTCAACCATTCTTTTGTAATTCTCATTTGGTCTCCTGTTTGCAATCGTGGCATTTCATTTCGGACACCCGTTAATTTCTCGCGTACCGCATATCCAATCAATCTTTCCTTGCGCGTTAAGGCGCGTTGTGTATCCAATCCCCGGATCGAATACGCCGGAGTCTTGTCGCGGCCAGTAGCATTTTTTGGAGGGACAATCTTTGCAGCTAACGTCAACCATCACCTTTAAATTATTGTCTTTGACTTTCATTCCGCATACCCCCACGCCTGTTCTGCCGCTTCTTCGGTGTCGAACCCCGGCCCTTCCGTACCGCATTTCAGGCATATAACGCGCCACCAAGGATCACGCACGGCACCGCCGCAATTATTCGCTTTCACTTCCCCTTTACACCACGGGAAATAGCACGGGTGAAGTTTGCGCTCTACCTTGGGCAGGGGCAGGATGTAGAAGTGGGTTTCTCCTTCGTGATGGAAAACGTCGTCGCCGGGTTCCCATACCCAACATTTTATTGTGACCCTCAATTTCCCGACCGCAACAATCACACACCCATCCGGCACCTTGCCCGGCAGTTCACTAATAGGGCGCATGACGATGGCGGATTTCTGCAATTCGCGCAATTTCAATTCAGCTTGCGCAGTCTCGTTGCATTGCTTGGCAAATCTGGCAACCGCTTGCCCTTGCTCCCGCTCGATGGCGGATTTGACGGACCTGATTAAATTGGTTGCTGTAGGATCGTGGCAACCCAAAGGACCGTTGGTTAAATACCTATCCAACTCATCCACCAATTCCAACGCAGTTTTTTCTTTTTGCTCGCTCATGGTTTATTCCTTTAATACGAATATTTTGTTAACTGACGTTCAAATGTCAGGCGTATACACGCCGTTTTCGCCAGTGTGTAATTTTTCACATAATCCGCCATCATACTGCGCCGCACACCCTATGCACGAACCATCAACCTGCGCCGGAACTTTTACATACGTTTTTCCTTCTATTGTTTTCATCTCCCATTTCCCGTTGTTTTAAACCTTCTCTAACTCAATCGGCTTAGCAGCTTTCGGATGGCGCGCAGTGATTTTACCGTGTTTGATTATCCTGCCGTAGCAACAGAAAAACGCGTTGTACGAAATATCCCTGCCGTTGAAATCCCCGCCGGTGAAATTCCCGCCGTTGAAATTACCGCCGGTGAAATCCCCGCCGGTGAAATTCCCGCCGTTGAAATTACCGCCGGTGAAATCCACGCCTGTGAAATTCCCGCCGGTGAAATTCCTGCCGTTGAAATCCCCGCCGGTGAAATTCCCGCCGGTGAAATTCCTGCCGTTGAAATTCCAGCCGTTGAAATTCCAGCCGGTGAAATTCCTGCCGTTGAAATTCCAGCCGTTGAAATTACCGCCGTTGAAATTCCCGCATATACTTAAATCAAACCTGTTATTACCTTTCGCCATAAACAGGTTTTTGCACCGCACGTTCCGCACATCCTCCCGCGAGGTGGAAAACTCAATCGTCACGTCATCGTCGATGATCAAGTCCTTATTACTGTCAAGCAGATTCAGCAATTCTTCCCGCGTTTTAATAACCTTCATTTCAAATCTCCCGTTGGTCGCGATTCAGGTTTCCCGCATATCCTACACGTGCGGTAGATTACGCCGGGGTGATAGTCCGCATACCATCCGCCATATGCGCTGCCTTCGCCCTCCCCCGGCCTACCATCGCGCCATGAATGCCCGAACACTTTGCATATCTCGCCGGCCTCCGCCAACGTCTTGACGATGTTGGTTATGCCGGACTGGCGCATTGATTCGATGGTGTAGGCGTCGTAGAGTGTGTTTGTCGTGACACCGTACCAATAATTTGTCTCAAGCCGGTAAACGTTTGTGCCGATACGAATCTCGGCGTATGCGCTGCCCGCATTGCCGCCCGCCATCCCGTCATCATTCGTCTGCCCGATCGCCGCCATGATCGTCACCGCAAATACCATCAATGCCGTTTTCACTCATCCTCCCGTATCCTATTTTTCTCATCATCTAGCCGTTGATCCGCCTTCATGATCGCCTCCAATTCGGCGTCGTCGTATTCCTGCTCTAACGATTTGTCGGGGTAGGTGTCCATGCTCCTCCTTGTTTGTTGGTTCAAAACTGCGTCTCCTCTATTCTGCCGGTGATTGATTTGGCCAGTCGTGCGGCTATCCATTGCGCGACCGGCACCGCCACCGCATTTCCAAGCATCCGGTATCTGGCACTATCGCTAAATCCTTTCGTCCATCCATCGGGGAAGCCCTGGAGGCGTTCCGCCTCTTTTGGCGTCAATCTTCTAACTTGCATAGCGGGGTATGCTGGTTGCGTTTGAACATGAGCGGATCGCCGTACTTCTTGAATCGCCGATAGTGTTTCTCGCAGTATCCGAGACCCTTGTTCGGTTTGCCACACACCTTGCATGTCTCGACCTTCCGGTGAATCCGGTTGTGACATGAACGGCAAATCCTCTGAAGGTTGTCCGACGCGTTGTTGTTCGTGTTCTGGTCCTTGTGGTGAACGTCCAGCGCGCCCGCTTCGCCGCACACTTCGCACGGCCCCGCATCCTTGCGCCTCTGCGCCCTCGACCTTCCGTTGCGAATCGTCGTTTCCGGTAAGTCCCTCTGCATCCAGCAACGCACCATGCAAAGCCTGTCGCAATACTTCTGACGGTTGAAATGAAGTAAGGATAGAATCTCTCCATTGCTCATACGCTTTCGCTCCATACGCTTCCCGCAGTAGGAGCAGAATCTTTCGGGCGTCGGTTTCATCGGCATTGCCATTTTGCACCTTCCTTTCCATTACCAAATTATTCTCATGCACCGCCCGCGCCTCCGTCCCCGGCGCGCCGGCGTGATCCGACTCGCGCCAAAATCCCTGTCCGGAGTTGACCGCGATTAGATGTCCCGGTTTGGTGTCGCTATCCGCGCCCTTTGCGTCACGCTCTTGCATGTACCCGGCCACGACGGGGATATAATCGCATTCAACATGATTGCCCCCTGTGTTGGCTTTTAATGTGACGCCAACAACTGGTATTACGCAATCCTGCCCGCGTGTTTCTCCAGCCCGTTCTGTTCCCCTGCCGCTTGCCGCAAGGCATGGTGCAACACCGCCGGTAATTCCTTCCCCCGTTTTTCTGCGCGGCGCAGGATGCCCGCGCAAGCTTTCGGTGATAGGTAATACCGTTCCGAAACATTCGACTCTAATATCTCCGAGAGTGTTGCTTGCTTGTTCTGCTTGCCTGATGAAATCCATCCAGCCACGAACCCCGGATGCTTCTCCAAAAAGGTCGCTACTTGTCTGTCTCGCATATCCGATATACTCCTTCAGTGCGGTTAAACTCGACGATGCCGCCGCGTAGAAGGGCGGGCATGATGTGTTCAATTGTGCAATGAGCCTTGCGATGTGCAGCACGGCCCATGAACACATGAAGATTTTCTGGTGAGTTGTTGAACTTGTCGCCGTCAATGTGGTGTACGATTTCGTCAGATTGAAGGCGGCGTCCAAGCTTTCGCTCCAAGACGGCTCGGTGAGTGTAGTAAGCCTTTCCTTCTCGACATCCAACCGTTGGTCTGCCTCCGTGCATGTACCTTGGCTTTCGCCAAGGCCGGCAACCGAGCCCTCTGGCCCTTGGGCTGACTTCAGAAACGCGGCGTCCAAGCAGTTGCGCCACTTCTGACATAGGTTTCCCGTCTCGCCATGCAGCTTGAATAAGCGAATCTTCCGATTCAGTCCATCGTTTGAGAGCTTTGGCAACACCGATTCTGACGGCCCGTCGCCGGACGCTGCCAACGTGCCAGCCAAGATGCCGTGCAATATCTCCGTGAGACATTGTGCGATAACGAGCGCGGATGTACTCGTCGTCTCGGTCGCTAAAGATTCTACGCTTCTGCCGCATATAAAAACCCTCCTTCTGCGCTGCGCTAAACCGTTCCATTGTGCATCAACGATTTCAATATCCACAACATAACCCAATTCGTCTAAAGCGTCAAGCATATTTTGCAACGCTTTCGTTTTGTCCGATAGTACGCCCGGCACGTTCTCCCAAACCATCCATTGTGGCCGCATCTCCGAAACAATCCTTAAATACTCCAACATGAGATTGCCGCGAGGGTCATTTAATCCTTTGCGAAGTCCGGCTACGCTGAACGATTGGCAGGGACTCCCTCCAACAACCACATCACACGCCGGCAGATTGTGCGCCCCGGACGTGCAAACATCGTCCAGAGCAATGGCTTCCGGCCACTTCGCCGCCAGAAGTTTACGGCAGTTGGCGTCCTTTTCGACATGGGCCACAATTTCAAAACCGGCGCGCATAAATCCCAGGTCAAAACCACCTATTCCAGCAAATAGTGATACAACCTTCAAAACGGCGTCTCCCCCTCTATCGCGTCCATGTTCCCGGCAATGATGGTGGCGGCCTTTACTTTCAACTCATGGTCAATCGCAGTTGCCAACATCGCCATTTCCTTCCGGATACGCTCATGCTCTTTGCGAAGGTCAAACATCCGTGTTTCGAGTTTCTTGAACCGTTTGCACAATTCTTTCATATCCCACCCCTTTCGTTGAACCGCTGCCGGTTGCGCTGAAATTCCACCTTGACCGACCCGGTAGGCCCGCCGCGATTCTTGGCAATGATAAACTCGCTGCTTTCCGATTCAACCCCGTTGCACTCATCAACGCTATGGTGGATGAACATGACGGCATAGGCGTCCTGCTCGATTGACCCGCTATCCCGCAAGTCGTGCAGGTCCGGCCGGCGGTTCTCGCGGGGTGAAAGTCGTGATAGCTGGCTCAACACCAAGACCGGAACTTTTACACTCTTTGCCATCTGGCATATTTCCGACATGTACCGCGAAACTTCGATGTTCCGTGATTCCTTGCGGTTGCCTGAACCGCTGATGATTTGCAAGTAATCCACGGCTATGAATTCCACGGCATGTTTCAGGGATTCGTATTGCGCCCAAGCCACCAGTTTTTCAATCGGCATGTGGGCGTCATCGTTGATTCTCAACGGGAAGTCCGTATGCGTCTTTGCCATCCTTCGCAATTCTTGGAAGTCGCAATGGTTGTAAAACCCGGTGTCCAGACTGAATGATGATTTATCGCAATCGGTCGCCAACATCCGCCCGCGCAATTCGCCTTCGTCCATTTCGATGCTGGCCACCGCCACCTTGTGCCCCAGCCGTACAAGATTGTGGACTTCGTTCATCATGAACGTGCTTTTCCCGGCTCCAGGACGTGCGCCAAACACATAGACCTTGCCTTTCCTGTATCCGCCAATGATCCGCTGGATGCCAGTCCAGACTGACGGCAATCCAACGGCCTTCGCGCTTCCCGCCGATTCCCACCTTGTAACGATTTCGTCATAGACCTGCGCCGGATTGCGCGGCGGCTCTACATTGGCGGCGGATGCTGTCATCCACCCTTGCGCTTGAGAAAGCAGCGCGTCCGGGTCAGCCCCCGGCTCAGATGCCTCAACCACCATCTTTGCTCCAAGTCGTTTGACTTCCCGAAGCAGATACTCCTTGCGTAATTCGTTAATCCAATGGTGGATATACGTGAATGACGGTGAATCAGCAACGCAATCAGACAAAAACGCTGAATCAAGCCCGTCAATTCCACGCTTCCCGGCCTCACGCGCAACGGTCAAGGCGTCAATGATTTCAACCGGCATGTGCTTTGAAATATCCCATGCGGCGCGGCATTGAGCGTCAACAAACCAATCCCGGTTGACCCCGGCTTGTGCGGCGGCATGGAATGATATTGCCGGGTTGACCAGCACACACCCGATTAGACGGCGTTCTATGTCGGCGCTCATGATATTGCCTCTTGAAACTTTCGCTCAGTTTCGTCAAATATGCGCTTGGCGGATTTTTGGGGCGGGAATTGCTTTTCGTGCGATTTCTTCCACGTCCTGACGCACGCTTTCCAGTCTTTCATGGGTGTTTTTCCAACCAACCAGCCCTTTGACGTATAAAAATCAACAAATTCACCGCCGTCAATGTTAAAACCAATTGATTTCCCATACTCCGCAACCTGAATGGCGGTGGGCTTTTGGAATTTCGCGCTTTTACTGGGGTTATCATAAACCTTTATACCACCCTCTATAGGGAGCTTTAAACCCTCTTGTTGTTCTTGGTTCTGGCTTTTAGATTCTGAAGCAACATCACACACACCACCCGTTTGCGGGTGAGTGTTTCCCTTCTCTTCTATTCCATTCCCTTCCATTCCCTTCCGCGCAGGATCATGCGGGATTGCCGCAGGATGGTGCGGAATTTCGGAGTGAACAAACATATCCCCTTGTCGCTCAACAACTTCAATCCATTTTATATCGGACGAACAGCACAAATCAATCGTTTTTTGGATTATGGTTTTGTCAAGGCGGGTAGTGATTGAAATTGAACCAGCGTCATGTGGGGTAAATGCGTCACGCAAAAGGGTGCCGCGAGGGTGCGACTTCGCCGCAGTCTGCAAGATTGCAAGCCAAGCCCCCAGACCTGCAGCCCCAAGTTCTGCAACAAGGCGGCAATACCCGTACCCATCATGCTTAACAGGAACCGGAACCCACGCCATGATTTTCATGTCACGTGTGCGGTTGTTTTCGTAGTGGCTCTGCCAATCAACTATTCTGTAGGCCTTTGTTTCCATCGCTGTTTCCCCCTGCTTCGCTGTTTATTATATTGGCCTCCACGTCGTCGGCAAACATCGTGAAGGCCTTTTTAATCGCTGTTTCCAAGTATGGCGGAGATTCTCCGAGGTAGGATAACAATTTCGCAACATGGCGGTTGCGAAGCCGGGCAAGCTCTTCCAGTTCTCTGTTCATCTCTTTAATCCTTTGAATACATACGATCTGTTTGATGATGCAACCATATCAAAATTCAAAATAATGTCAAGCTTTTTTTGAATTATTTTTTTAGGGGTCATACCACCCCCCAAGCCGTCGCCACCCGATCCCGCTTGCCGGGCCGCTTGACCGCCCGGAACCCCACTGCCTGGACCCGGCCAGCATCCAACAATTCAATCCTTCGCGGCCTCTCCGTGTCACCGCTCATGTTCAAAAGCTCCTGGATTTCCATATCGGTGATACCACCGGAATGATCGGCAATGGCCTGAAACACCCGTTCCCGCGCCGTATCCGCCGTATTTGACGCCTTTCCGGCCGCCAAGATGGATGTCCGGCTATGCTTTTGATATGGCAATCCGGATGTCCTGCCGGCGAACAGTGGCATATCCGCCCAATTTATGGCTGTTTCTCCCATTGCTCTCCCCATTAACGAGGCGCATTTTGCCATTTCTTCGGCTTGAGCGTCTGTTATTGGCTCTCCGGCAGGCCATACAACCCCCTGTTCTTCGTCTGTCAACCCGCAAGAATCACGCAATTCCTGTTTTGCCGCCCAATTTATGGCTGTTGCGGTCATTTTGTCACTCCCTTGTCAAAAACGTGGTTAAATGCCCCGTAAACCGATTTGAATTTTACGCCTGTCGTCCCCTGAATAAGGCGGGTTAATCGTTCCTAGGGGCATCCTAGCGCGTTTTTGGGGCATTGTGGTCATAATGCCAGCACCTCCTGCGCCATCCGCTTAGCTCCGATCTCGCAATACCGCTCTTCTTTTTCGATACACACGCATTTTCGGCGTAAATCCTTGGCGGCGCGACCTGTGGTGCATGAACCGGCGAACATATCCACTATGTTTTGAGCGTTAAACACCTTGATATATTTTGCAAGCAAAGCAACCGGCTTGCAGGCTGGATGTGCGCGGTCTTGGCATAAACTGGAAATATATGCCTTGCTGTGCTGCTCTTGGCTACATTGTGTCCAGCCAGGTTTTTCTGACCAAATCAACGCGATATATTCGAGGTCGCTTTTCCATGTGTTTGCAGTAAATGGGATTGCGTTTGTTTTATGCCATACGTGAAGATCAAACTTGCGCCCAGAAGCGCGAGACAGTGCGGCGTAATCCGGCACAAGGTCGCGGCTGCAAAATGCAACCATCATCGGCGCAACATCAAGCATCATGGCTGAATATTCGGCAAGGTTAAAATCGTTCAACCCGTCAAGCGCGCCGCCAGCATAAAACCGTCTCGCCGCAGCAAATCCCCCGCCATCCATATGCGCGTGTGCATACGGCGGATCTGTGCAGCAAAGGTCAAATCGCCCCAGCGCCGGCACGATCTCCCGGCAATCGCCGTGGTAAATCGTTATGTAGTCGTCTTGATAATACGGGGTCATACCTCCACCACCTTGACCGACTTGAATTTGCTGATGTCAATCGTTCCCGGTTTCACGCCTATCTTCATTGCGATTGCCGCCACTTGCGACCGTAATTTTGCAGCGAAAATGACTTGAATCCCGTCAATCTCAAACGCCCCGGCATAGAGCGTTTCTCCCTGTTCAAATAATGATTCTTTCATGCTTATTTGTTCCCTCTTATCACGCGAATTACCATTTCTTTACTACCGCATTTTGGGCAACCACGTAGGGTGTTATACCCACTAGTATTGGTGCAGCATTTTACGCAAGACCAAACATTTTTTAAGTCGTAGTATCGCCTAAACGCCTTTATCGCGTACATGTATTCGCGCTGATTAAGAAGATCAACCACCTCGTCAAGCATTGCGCTAAGCGTATCTGGATTTACTTTTTCATTCTCATGCTCGTAGTCCCGCAAAATGTCCAGTATTACCGCATGCATTGCCTTGATTTGTTCGCTCTCTACCCCGCTTCGTGAATTGACCTCTTGCACGTAAAGGTGTTGCGCGACTTGGCGCAGTCCACGGATACGGGCGGCGCGGCGGTCTGCTATCACTTCATCTTGCGTTTTGTATTCGATGGTCATTATTTTGCCCAATCCGGCGTTGATTCGATGTTCACGCCTGAATGTAAAATCATCCACGGCTCAGGGTTGACAGTAACCCATCCATCCATGTTCGCGATTGACGGGCTTTCCATATCGTCATAGGACGGCCATACTCCAGACTTGATGCAACGGGCGTAGAGTTTCAATGCTTCCCGGTATTCCGCACGTCCAAGGGCAATCCAGTCGTATGACAGATAACGCCGCCCGACTTCGTAAGGCTCGACGCTTTCCTGCGCGATATGTAAAAACTGCGTCATTTCTTCCTTGCCGACTGCGGCATTGAACATATCCAGATAAAGCGCGGCCTGAACGTGATAGCCAAAGTTGAAAATCGTTCGGCTATACTGGCGGAGTTCGATTGATTGCGTGGTTTTCAGGTCTGCCAGCGCATTGATGCGCAATGGAACAATGTCAATCAGGCATTTGACGGGAAATTCCGCGCCGTTATCGTCAACCCAAACGGCAGAAACCCAGACCTGATGATCCGCATGATACAATATCGGCGCGACAACTGGACTGGATTTGATCTGATTAACCGCCATCCGCGCCTGTTGGATGGTATCCGCGCTGCATGTCAACTGTCCTTTGTGTTCATCTCGCCACGCCTTGCAAGTGTTGGAGTTCCAGTTCCACGGCTTTGATTTGCCGTCTGCCGCCGTGTACGTTTCCGGCACAATCACAATTGCAGATTCACCGCCAAGCAAAAGCCGGTCAATGATGTTGCCCCAATTCATTGACGCGGTTTCTTCCTTCTCCGCCGTGAACAGCCACTTGTGCGGGCAAGACTTGATCGCCACCAAGTCAGACCTGGAAACGGCGTAATCCTTGTCGCCCTTCTTGGCGGTCTGTTGGAAATACTCATCCCCGGCATTGCTCTTGACAATCTTGGCATCCTGAAACATGGTTAAGCCCCCTTGCTTTGAATCTTGTCAATGACTTCGATCAATCGCGCTTCCGTCAACCCGGCCAGCTTTTCGGAGTTCGGGTCAATGTAGTTTTCATCCCAAAGCCATTGCTCCAGCGCGTCCTTGTCGCCCTGATGGTGTTTCTCCGTGATTTCCCAAAGCGTTTTCTTGAGGCTGGCGATCTCGCTTTTCTTCCCTGCTTTGAACAGGTCGGCGGCGGGTTCGGCCTTCGGGCCGGCGGCCGGCGGATTAACCGTATCGGCGGCGGTCGGGGCATCGCTCCATTTGCGTAACGCTTCGCCATGCTGTACGGTAATCAACCCGTCTTTTGGAAAACAATCAAGCAAGGCAGGATGACTGCACTTCGTTACCCGCGCCTTGTGATTTCCCTGCTGGATTTCCAGATGCGCGGTCATTTCAAACAGAAAATCATCGGCTTGAATCGGAGTTGTGAACTCATCCCGCACGATCTCCGTTATGCCCTTCGCGTTTTTCGTCTGGCGGCTTTTGTGCTTGGCGCGTAGGCAGATGATCCACGGTATCGGCGCTTGCAACAGGGTCAGCATGAATTTTGCATGTTCCATTTTGGGCTTTATCCAGCAATGCAGCCCCTTTTTGCCGCTGCGTTCCTCGATCTCCGCCGACATGTCCAGCACCCCGCCAACGCCTTCCCATTCATGGGAACCGCTGTCCAATACGCCAATAGCCGCGTTCTTGGATACGTAGTTGACCGCTTCCCGATATCGTTCGGGAGAAAAAGGCGCGGTCAAGTCCAAGACTTGATAGCCACCGGGAATGACATCTGCGTACAGACTCCCGCGCCCGCTCTCGCTGTCAACCATGCCGATAATCCCATCCGGCCCGACAAAACCCCTTGCAAGCAGGAGCGCGGACATTGTTTTCCCGCTGCCTGATTCGCCGTAAATTCCAATTAACGGCCTGACTCCGATTCGTGTTGCTTTTTTAAGTTCCATTTCCAATTCCCTTCATTCATTCAAAAGAAAAGCGGCGGGGCGAGTCTTTACTGCTTACAAGTTTTTAAAAAAGGTGCCCCGCCGCGTTGTCAACCATGAACACCTCCATGTTTAATATGGTCAATCACCGCGTAAATCACCAGCCCCAATGTCGGGGCAAGCAATACGAAAAATTGGTAGTCCATGATGGTCATTGTCGCGCCCCCCGGCAAACTGGCCATTGACTCGCCCCCATTAATTTGGTAGCGGCTGCAAAACCGGCCAACCTTTCGCGCACCAATTTGTAGTCATCGCATTTCGATAATTGCAGTTCCTTGGCTGTAATCTCAACTGTTTCTTCGGCGAACTTGCCGCCGCTTAATGCCATGGCGGTGATGTCAACGAGCTTGCCGGACATGCTGACTGTCAAACGGCCCGCACCGATTTCTTTTTTCAGTTTCAACAACTCTTTAATCATTGCCGCGCCCTTTCGATAAAGGCCTGAACGTCCGAATGTTTGAACCGAACAAGCCGCTGGCTAAACCGATAGCAAGGCAGCTTTTTGAGCCGCGCATATTTCAGAACCATCCATTGCGACATCCCGACACGCTCGCCAACCTGTCGTGCGGTCATCATCCCGGCGGCTGTTGATTGGATATGCGGCGTCATCAACTAACCCTCCGGCATTGCGCCACTTCGTGAGTGTCCTTGTTTTTAATGAGCCGTAACAGGTGGGGCTTGGCCGCAATCTCCGCCCGACAGACTTCAAGCCAAGTAATTTTGCGGCCGTGCTGGCTGTCCAGTCGTTCGGCGGGGTCGGCCCATTCAGTGATTCTCAATTTGTCGTCATACCAGTATTCGTCGTTCATTTGCGTTTCTCCGTTCCGTCCTCTCCTGTTTTTACATTAAGAGTCTGATTTCCACCGTGTCGTTAAGGATTGCGTTTTTTGCAAAGCCGGGGCTTACGGCCTTCAGGGTGACTTTTACAAAACCGTTTTTCTGTACTTTCATGCCGGACAGCACGGCAAGAAACGCCATGTAGTTTTTTTTGACGGGCGGAGCAACGGGTTTCGGCTTCATTTTTCCTTCCCTTGAATCGCCACAAACAGCGGCGGTGTTTTGAGATTGCGGGCGTAATATTCCAGATCAAGCTTTTGGATTTGCTCTACCAACTTGCGGTGCTTCCACATGAACCGCGCTGCGAACAATAAAAAAGCCGTCGTGGACTTGTGGCCAGCGGCGGCTTTTTGAATCGTTGCTTTTTCCTCGTCCGATACTTTGAAAAGGATTGCTTTTGATTTCATGGCGCACATTCTAACAATTACTCAATGGAACGCAAGGGGAAATTATAAATTATTATTATACGATTATTATTGACTATTTCCATACATCGTATATACGTTAGCAGTCGGAAATTTAATGGAAATGTGCGATTATGTCTTATCTCCCGCCAAATTTCCAGCGTTTATTTTGACTCGGTTTCGGTGACGCCGTTTTGTTCGTCCACCGCCCGGATTTCATTGGTCAAATCCATGCCAAGCGCCCGCCCTACCCGCTGAAGGTCGAAGCGCAATACCCGGCTGTTAATTTTAATGGCCGGGATTTTTCCACGGATTACCCATTGCCGGATTGTCCAGGGTGTGACCTCCAGAATCTCGGCCAGCGTTTTCGGACTCACGTATTGCTTGTTTTCCATGCTCATTTTGTGCCTTCCTGTTTGTTGTTCAGTACTCTACTTCCACTATGTTTTCAATGTGATAAATCTGCGCCTCTTGATACGCCTTTCCGGGTTTCCACAATGGCGCGCCGTCTTGCCTGTACGCGGTCAGCATTGGCCGCCCGGCCATCCAGCGGGCGGCGTCCACAAAAAACCGCTTGCCCCACCGGTCAACGGCTTCCAGCAGGACAAGCCGCTGCGCCATTCCAGATGCAATATGCACGGATGAAATTTCGTTTGTGAAGATCATAATCAATGAATTTCCCTTGATTTTCGCGGGTTCTATTGTTTTCCTATTGTTTCCTATTGTTTTGCGTTCGCAAGAGCGCGCCACATAATCCCGCCCGCCGTATGGTTTTCAGGCAGCTTGACCCGCCGTGTCCCGCAATGGCTACACCAAAGCACGCCATTCCGCCGCAAGTATCCGGTTTCCCGTTCACATGCCCGACATTTTTCATGCTTAAAACCTAACGCCATTTTGATTTTCATGTTTCCCCTCCCAATTGTTTTGCGGTTTACTCGCTGGCGGGTTACGGATACGCCCTCCCGGTTAGCATTGCATTTAAGAATTGCACTTGCCGGAAATGCTCGATACAAACCCGCTCCGCTCGGCTTGTCCAGTAGCAATGCCCGTTGCGAATATCCACACCAGCCACCCCTACCGGATTAACGCCGGTTTTTTCGATCCACTCTTGCGTGGTGTATTCACCGCTGCAATACGCCATGCCGGACAGTTTTAATAATGCTTCCATGATTTCCCCTCCCGATTTCCGATGTTATTCGCCCATTGCCTCTTGAATTGCCCGTTTTGCATGTCCGGCAAGCGTATGCGGCTTGCAATTTCCATTTTCATAATCGTAATCATTAACGATTTGACGCAACGCCGCCAGCATAACCGGAACCTTGGCTATCAGTCGGGCGTTATAATAGCTTTCGCCCCGGTTTTGTCCGTCATCTCCGACGGGATACACGGTGGCAATCGTTACCCGCCGCCCGTCATCCCTTGCCGACGCAAAAACTGCATGATGATGAGTGTCTTGCGTTGCGGCGTATCGGTATAAAGTCCACGGCCCCGGCGTGTATTTCGTTTCCATTGTCTGCCCTTTCGTTATTTTCTATTGGTCTGATCGTACTCCGCCGACCACATAAGCCACTGTTCGGGAGTCAGGTGCTCCCGGACGCACCGCGCCAGCTTCACGCGCTGATGTTCTTTCTCTGTGTTCGCGTCCATCAATCGGCGAACCATTCCCGCCGCATGTCGCCGGTATCCACGAAAGTGTGCGTCCAGTTCGCACCACATCTTAAAGCTCCGCTCCTTGCTGTCGCGGACAAGCAGTAGATTACCGCGCAGCTTGGTGATTTCCTTTGCTTGCCGCTCAATCGTCAGGCGGAGGTTGGCGGCCTGCGTCCGCGTTT
>CAYYBV010000016.1:0-18143 GCA_964469675.1 uncultured Verrucomicrobiota bacterium | reverse complement strand
TCCCGCCGTAGAGCGAAGCGGAGCTGACAATATGGTCGCCCGCGCGGGCAATATTTAAAATGGCCAGGAAAATGGCGGCCATGCCGCTTGAGGTGGCCAGCGCCCCCGTGCCGCCCTCCAGAGCCGCCAGCCGCTTTTCCATAACGTCCGTAGTCGGATTCATCATGCGCGAATAAATATTACCGAAAGTCTTCAGTGCGAACAAATCGGCAGCGTGCCTTGTGTTTTTAAACACATAACTCGTAGTCTGATAGATCGGCACCGCCCTGGCGCCGGTAACCGGATCCGGCTGCTGGCCAGCATGCAGGGCTACGGTTTCCACACGGGGCGCAGACACATGCACTTTTCGTTTTTTTCTCATGCTATGGATCCTTGTGTTAAAAATATGCTTTTGATCATACGCCGTGAGCGGGATAATGTAAAGACTGACCAGCAAACGACAGGGGAGGCCTGGCACATTAATTAACGCCACACCTTCCGCTTTAACGCGGAACCATTCGCTGATCAAAATCGGGGCCACATGCCGCCAAGGCCGGATTATGAGCCTGATTCTGACACCAGCAAAAGTAGCGTTTATTCAAAACCATCTGATTTTCAAGCAGTCACATCATAAATCACACCGGTGTAACATAAAACCAACGCTAAACCAAAAAGAACCCTGAAATCAAGTGGACATTTTCGAAATGCCGGCTATAATGTGAAACATTACGAATAATTGTATAAATTAATCCAGTACCAGCAAAGGAGGCTTGTGATGACAAAGCGATCGGATGTTTATAAATGTGAAATTTGCGGAAACATGGTGGTCATTATACATACCGGCGCAGGCGAGCTTGTGTGCTGCAACCAACCGATGAAGCTCGTGCATGAAAATACGGTGGACGCGTCGCGTGAAAAACACGTGCCGGTAATCGAGCGCACCTCCGCCGGCATCAAGGTATCGGTCGGCAGCGCCCCCCACCCCATGGAAGAAAAACATTATATCGAATGGATTGAATTGATGGTTGACGGCCGGAGTCTGCGCCAGTTTTTAAAACCTGGCGACGCGCCCAGCGCCCTGTTTGAGGGTGTTACGGCGACCACAATGGTTGCTCGCGAATACTGCAACCTGCATGGTCTCTGGAAAGCATAAACCAAGCTCAACTGATCAATTATTTAAAACGCGCAAGGCCGGCGCCCCCCTCTGGTTGCTTACGGCGCCGTTGAAGGTTCATCGGCCCTGCAGCATGGCCAAAAAAGTTTATTCTAAAATCACCCTCCCAATCACACTTGTGAAAGACAACACTCATGCATATCCGTAAAATCGTCAATGGGGTCCATTGGATGGGCGCCCAGGACTGGAACCGTCGCCTGTTTGACGCGCTGATTCCCCTGCCAGACGGCACCAGTTACAATGCCTACCTGGTGCAAGGCCAAAACCACACAGCGCTCATTGATACGGCGGATCCCACCATGCAATCGGAACTGCTGGAACAACTCGAACACGTCAAGTGCTTGGATTATGTCATTGCCAATCATGCCGAGCAGGACCATTCCGGCCTGATTCCCTGCGTGCTGAATAAATATCCTCAAGCTACGCTGATAGTTTCGGAAAAGGGTAAACCGATGATCACCGACCATCTGGACGTAGCGGAGTCGCGCATCCGGGTTGTGGCCGACGGCGAAACTTTGGCGCTGGGCGGCAAAACACTGGAGTTTGTCTACACGCCCTGGGTACACTGGCCGGAAACCATGGTAACGTACCTGCGCGAGGATCGCATCCTTTTCAGCTGTGATTTTTTTGGCGCCCACCTGGCCAGCAGCGATTTGCATATCACCGACGACGGCCGCGTATATGAAGCCGCCAAGCGCTACTACGCCGAAATCATGATGCCATTTCGCGCCGTAATCCGCAAAAACATGGACAAGCTAAAACCGTTCGCCATCGAGCGCATTGCGCCAAGCCACGGGCCGGTGCATGACCATCCGGCCTTTATTATGGATGCCTATCGCGACTGGGTGGCCGATACGCCGAAAAACGAAGTCGTCTTGCCATACATATCAATGCATGGCAGCACGGAGGCAATGGTCAACCACCTGGTCAACGCGCTCGTGGAGCGCGGCGTTCGGGTAACGCCGTTTAATTTGGCCGTAACCGATATCGGCAAGCTGGCCATGTCCCTGGTGGATGCCGCCACGCTCGTCGTGGGCACACCCACGGTACATATCGGCGCGCACCCGGCCGTCTTTTACGCCGCGCACCTGGCTAACGCCTTAAGACCAAAGTTGAAATTTGCCGCGATCATCAATTCCTACGGTTGGAGCAGCAAGGCAGTGGAACAGATTGCCGGCCTGATCCCGAACCTGAAGGTCGAAGTTTTGGGGTCAGTTATCAGCAAGGGACGGCCACAGCCGGAACAACTGACCGCCCTGGAAACTCTGGCGGAAACCATCGCCGGCAAACACCGCGAATTAAAATTACTTTAATAAATTGCGGCGGGGCACGGCCATGCTCAACCGGAGAAACCCGCTAAACTTCGGGCAGCGTCCACAAATTAAACAGGCGCCTATCTTCCGGACGGCGGGCATTGCTCGTCAAAGAGCTTGTTCAGGAAAACAATGTGCCGTTGCTCTTCCTTGATAATATAATCAAGCTTATCCCGGCCCCGCGCCGGCGAAATCATTTCCTGCATGCCGGTGTAAAAGGCGATCGATTTTTTCTCCATGCCAACGGCAATCCCCAGGATATCACCAAAAGATTCATCGCCATTTAAAACGGACTTGGGTCCGCGCTGGATATCGATTATCCGGTTATCAGCCATAACCCTCAGGAAATCTTCGGCTTCATTGTCGGGATCGTGCACGGCGGCTTCTTTGTCCTTATCCGTCAGCTGCCGGCGCCAGGCCGCAAAAGTCGCGCAATGCCCGTCTTCCTGCTCGGCAATCGTTGTCAACAGACGTTGCTGGGCCGGGAACTGCTTCGCCGCCTGCCGGTAAAAGGCGGCGCCATTGCGCTCGATCTGCTCGGCCATTTCAAAAACTTCGTCCGCATTAAAGATCAAGGCCATTTATACACCCTCCTTTTAAAGGCACCATGCGCGGATGCCGTCAAGCAGGTAATAATTTATACCTGAACGATATAACAATTCGTGTTAGCCCGAATGGAACCAAGCCCATTCAAGATAACATCAAAGACTAAAAACTATAAGCCACTTTAAGCGTACCATGCCCGTTTTCCTCGGCATTGACGCTCGTGCCGCCATAGAAGTTGACGCTGAGATTCTCGACCGGCTTATAGCACATGCCGCCGTTGAAATAGATCGGCACATCCTCGGTGCTGCCTTGCTCTTTTTCGGTTACTTTGGCTTCGGCCAGCACAGAGAATTGGGTGCTAAGATCCCAGATGAACGCCGCCGCGCCTTCAAAGCGGCCGTTATCACCAACATTGGTGTCATAGCGCCCGTCAAGCACCCAGGTATACTTGTCGAAAGTGGTTGTACCGACGGCTGCCCCGAAAATGGCATCCGTCTTGCCCAGCCCCATATATTCCTTATCGTCGCCGGTTGGGAACGTGACTTCAGCATAAGGTATGACCCACGGATATTTATAAGTGTATTCATAGGCCAGCAGTTCGACGCCGACGGCAATATCATTAAATCCATTTTTATTTTTATTCTTGGCGTCCGATTTATTAAAGCTGAAAGGCACCCGCGAATAAACCGTCAGGTTATCAATCAATCCGTACTTGGCGTAGGGCGCAACGGTCGTGGATTTTAACTTGGGTTTTGCGCTCTTATCAACAAAAACACCCTCGTAGGCCTTGGGATCAACTTGGGAAACAAAATATTCATCATACTGCGCATAGCCCGCAAAAGTCCCGAGCTCGACCTTGCCCTTTTCAGGGAATCGATTTTCACGCGTAAACAACGGCCGCATAGATTCGCTTTGCGCCCATCCGGAAGTTGCGATTGTCGCGACCGCAGTTATGAGCAAGCCCAGTAGTTTAATATTCATTTACCTCTCCTAATAGGATGGTGGCCAATAACTGGCCAAAACATACACACCTGCAATTTGCAACACAAGCCTAAATTCGACAGAGGATCAGACCGCCTGCCATTTAACAAATCCGCGGCAAATCTTCGCCCAGGGGAGACTCCACAATCCGTTCCCCACCCATTTTCGTCTCCAGGAGCACCATCCCGACCGGCGCCGCGGTCACCGCGCCAATCACGGCCGCCTCCCGGCCCAAAGGATGCGCGCGCAAAATACGCAAGGCGCGTTCGGCCTGGGCTGGGGCACAGATCACCAGAGCCTTGCCTTCGTTAGCCACGTTGAGCACATCCAGGCCTAATAGCTTGCAAGCGCCTTGCACGCCCGGAAGGATAGGCAGGGCGCGCTCATGGATGCGGATACCAACCCCCGCCGCCGTGGCAACGTCACCCAAAGCTGCCGCCAGACCACCACGCGTCGGATCGCGCAAACTATGGATCTCCGGTATTTCCTGCAACAGGGGGCCCAGCAGGCCCCAGAGCGGGGCGACATCGCTGGTTATATCCGTTTCCAGGTTTAGTCCCTCGCGCCGACTCATGACGGCCACCCCATGGTCGCCGATCGTGCCGGTGATAATAACAACATCCCCCGCGCGCGCATTGGCCACGTGCGTATCCACGCCGGGACGGCGCACGCCGATTCCAGCGGTATTAATAAAAACGCCATTACCCTTGCCGTGTTCCACCACCTTGGTGTCGCCCGTCACCACCATAACGCCGGTCTCCCGCGCCATTTGCGCCACCGACTGGATCACGCGTTCAAGGTCAACCATGGCCAAACCCTCCTCCAGGATCAGAGCCAGACTCAAATAGCGCGGCGCGGCACCCTGCATAGCCAGGTCATTGACCGTCCCGCAGACGGCCAATTTACCGATATCACCGCCTGGAAAAAAAATAGGGCTGACCACATAGGAATCCGTAGTGAAGACGAGCTCACGCTCGGGAACGTCCAGACAGGCGCCGTCATCCAACCGGTTCAGGATCGGATTCCCCAAATGCTTAAGAATAACATCGCGGATCAATTGCTGGGTGCGCCGCCCGCCGCCGCCATGGGAAAGCAGGACAAGATCCATTGCCAATTTTCGACTGCCGATTGTCGATTGCGGATTGATTGTGCCTGGTTTATTCATTTGATATGCGGTATTAGTCGCTGGACGTTTGCTTATCTTTGCCTATTCTTCATTCTGCATTCTGCATTTTATTATCATATCGATAATAGGCCGCACAGGCGCCTTCGCTGGACACCATACAGGCGCCCACGGGCGTCTCCGGGGTACAGGCCGTCCGGAAAAGCGTGCAGGCCGTGGGCAGCTTGGCGCCCCGCAAAACATCGCCACAAATGCATGCCGGGCGATTCGCCGGCCGGGCGCACGGCTCAGGCGCCAGCACCGCCTGGGCGTCATGGGCTTGATATACAGCGCGAATTTCCAACCCACTCAACGGAATCACACCAAGCCCGCGCCATTCGGCGTCGCAGGGCGCAAACACTTCCGCCATAATGGCGCGGGCCTCCGGATTACCGTCGGCGCTCACCCCGCGCGCATATTGGTTTTCTATTTGGGCCCGGCCCTCGGCCACCTGTTTCAAAAGCATGGCGATCGCCGCTAGCATATCATCCGCCTCGAACCCGGCCACCACGCAGGGAAGTGAATAATCACGGCAGATGAATTCATAAGGCCGGACGCCGATAATGGCGCTGACATGACCCGGGCACAGAAACCCATCAATCATCACTTCGCCGCCCCGCAGGAGCGCCGCCATGGCCAACGGCATGGTCCGGTGCGCCGAGAGCACCAAAAAATTATGGAGTCCATCACGCGCTGCCTGCCGAATGGCCCAGGCCACCGTCGGCGCAGTGGTTTCAAAACCGACACCCAGAAAAACAATTTTACGCTCCGGCTGTTTGCGCGCCAGCGCCAAGGCATCCAAAACCGAATAGACCACCCGGATATCCGCGCCCCCGGCCCGCTCGCGTTCCAGGGAGCTTTCGGTCCCGGGCACCCGCAAAAGGTCGCCAAACGTCGCAATAACCGTATCCGCCCGGCGCGCAACGGCCATGGCCCGGTCAACAAAATCATCCGGCGTGACGCAGACCGGACAGCCCGGCCCGGAAAGCAAAACCACATTTTGGGGCAGAAGTGAACGCAGCCCCGACCGGAAGGCCGTCATGGTATGGGTGCCGCAAACCTCCATCAGACGGACCGGGCGCACAATCTGCGCCGCCAGGCAATGGATGGATTCCAGGTGCGGATTCATTGTTTGCAAACCACCGGCCCAGGCTTAATTATCGGCCTGTTGGATAGCCTTCATAATTTCATCATATTCCCGCACGTCCTGCGCGGACCATTTATGAATGGCAAATCCGGCATGCATGAGGACATAATCGCCAATCTGCAGATCCTTGATAAACGACACCACCGCTGTGCGACGCACGCCGTCTGTCTCAACAATCGCTTCCTCGCCGTTGATTGCGATTATTTTTGCTGGAATTGCCAAACACATAAAGCACACATAGCATATAATCGGCAAATATTGCCGCCAAAGAAATCGGTATTTTTAACTGTTGGATTGTGTTTCACAATTGATCACGCTTCACGTTCTTCGCCAGCGCCACCGCCGCCTGGCCAAGCGCGATCCCGGCGTCATTGGGCGGCACAAGGTGATGACTATAAACCTGGAACCCGCGCCGGAGCAAATCATTTGTGGTGAGCGCCAGCAACAGGTCATTCTGGAACACACCGCCGGAAAGCGCCACCCGCTCCAGCGGTGATGACCGCTCCAGCCGTTCACGATCCCGGATGCGGACACACATTTCGCCAACCGCCTCCGCCACCGTTTGATGGAACCTTCCTGCGATTTGACCAATATTCACATCAGCGCACCGATCGGCGACAATCGCCCGGATGGCCGGACCAAAAGAAAGCTGTAAGGCTTCGTCCTGCATCTCAATTACATAGGGATATGGCGGCGCACCATCCGGCTGGGCTATGGTTTGCAAACGAATGGCCGCCTGCGCCTCGTATGTAATTCCCTCCCCCAGCCCAAGTAGCGCAGACACGGCATCAAACAAGCGCCCCGCGCTGGAAGTCCAGGGCGCATTCACACCCTGCGCGATCATGCCGGCCAACACCCGGCGCTCCGTTTCAGTCAAACCCGGAAGCAACGCCGGCAAATCGCTCAATTCATTGCCGTTCAGTTCTGCCAACGCACAGCTAAACGCCATGCGCGCGGGTTGGCGAATAACCTCGTCGCCGCCAGGCATTCGGTATGGTTTAAAATGACCGACTCGCTCGAAATCGGCCAGATTGGCCACAAGGAATTCTCCGCCCCAGATCGTCCCGTCCGGCCCGTAGCCGGTTCCATCCAACGCCACGCCGATGACGTTTTCCTTGAGGCCGTGCTCGACCATACAGGCGGCAATATGCGCATGATGATGCTGGATGCCTGTCAGGCGGACACCTTTCCGGGCTGATGCATAGCGAGTTGACAGATAATCCGGGTGCAGGTCGTGGGCCACGATTGCCGGCTTTGCTTTCAACAAGGCCGAAAAGTCCGCCACGGTTTCCTGAAAGAAACGATACGACCGGTAATCATCCAGGTCGCCGATATGCTGTGAAAGAAAGGCCTGCGCGCCGCGCGTGACGCACACCGTATTCTTCAGCTCGGCGCCGCAAGCCAACACCGCCGGACCATCCAATGGCAGGCTGATGGCTTCCGGCACAATTCCGCGCGAGCGCCGCAGAATCAGCCGTTGACCGGCGACGATCTTCAACACGGAATCATCGCAACGCCGCACGATGGCGCGGTTATGAATAAGCGCCGCATCAGCCACCGGCCCCAAAACAGCTTTTAATTCCAACTCGTCCTTGGCGATCGGCTCCTCTGCCAGGTTGCCGCTGGTCATTACCAGCGGACTTATCTCCGCCAGCAGAAGATGATGAAGGGGCGCATACGGCAGGAAGACGCCCAGATCATACGTGTCCGGTGAAAGAAGGCCGGACAATCGGCCGCCGCGCTTCCGACGCAACACTACAATGGGCGCCGCGGGCCCGGCCAATTCCCGTTCTTCGATGGCACTGACTTCACAATACTGGCGGATCTGATCCACATCGGCGAACATGACCGCCAACGACTTGGCCGGCCGGTGCTTGCGCGCGCGTAAACGGCCAAGCGCATCATCGTCCATGGCATCACAACACAGGTGATAACCACCCACCCCTTTAACCGCGATAATGCCACCGGCCTTCAGCAGTCGCACGGCATCCTGTATTGCTTTCTGCGCTCGTCGTATGTCGCCTATTTCCAAAACGCCCGCCGTGCCCCGCTCGGCGCTCAATGTGCTTTTCGCTTTCGCCTGTCGGCCATTCTCCATCATCTGTCGTCCGCTGATCAGTTCCACCTGCGGCCCGCACCGCGCACAGGCATTCGGCTGGGCATCGAACCGGCGGTCGGACGGGTCCCCAAACTCCCGGGCGCAATTCGGGCACATCCGGAATTCCGCCATGCTGGTCCGTTCGCGGTCGTAGGGCAACTCGCGGATAATGGTGAAGCGTGGCCCGCAATTCGTGCAATTGATGAACGGGTACCCGCACCGGCGGTCTTTGGGATCAAACAGTTCGGCGCGACACTCCGGGCAGGTGGCCAAGTCTGGCGGCATGCCGGCCTGCAAATCGCCGGACCGGTCGCTGGCCTTGATCTCAAAAGGCGCGTACTCCCCGCAAGTGGGCAGGGCATTGACCCGAAACGCTTCAATCCGCGCCTGCCGGGGCGGCGCCGTTTGTAATTGGGCAACAAACCGGTCTACCGCCTGCGCGTCCCCTTCCGCTTCAATGACCACGCCCGCCGGCGTGTTGCGGACAAAACCGGAAAGTCCCAGGGCCACCGCCTGGCGATAGACCGTCGGGCGAAAACCAACCCCCTGCACCCTCCCGGCCACCTGTATTTGTATGCGCCTGGTATTCATTCCATGCCCCATCCATCCCGCAAGCAACGGAACTGCACCCTTATCCATCCAGCGGACTTTTCACGCCAATCCCCGGCTTTTTGATGACGTGCAGATAGATCTGGGTTGTCGAAATATCGGCATGCCCCAACAGATCCTGCACCGTCCGGATATCCGTGCCCTGTTCCAGCAGGTGGGTGGCAAAACTATGCCGCAAAGCATGCGGGGTAACCCTTT
Source organism: uncultured Verrucomicrobiota bacterium (assembly GCA_964469675.1). Classification (GTDB taxonomy): domain Bacteria; phylum Verrucomicrobiota; class Kiritimatiellia; order JAAZAB01; family JAAZAB01; genus VSJD01. The sequence goes on along the minus strand of CAYYBV010000016.1, from coordinate 8,936 downwards.
TGTTCAATGCGGCTTTACGCGCCGCTTGCCGGATCGCATGCTGAAACGCGGCATCCTGCACATGATGCCGCCTTGTCAACCCGGTGCGCGGATCAACCGACAATTGGCGCGAGGGAAAAAACCACTGCCATTCCCATGATTTTCCAGCTTCCCGGAATTTCCGCTCTAATCCTTCCGGCAGCCAGACCCCTGATATTTCATTAACCCGGTCCTCATTATAAAGAACCCTGAGCCGCTTCATATGATCCCGCAATCGCTCCGTCAGCGACACCGGCAGAACAGAGACGCGATCTTTATCGCCCTTGCCGGATCGCACGATAATCTGCCCCCTGTTAATGTCAACATCCTTGATCCTCAATCTTAACAATTCCATGAGCCTGAGTCCGCTGCCATACATCAATTCCGCCATCAATCGCGTCGTCCCTGACAATCGGTCGAACAAGCGGCCGCATTCATCGCGCGTTAAAACGACCGGAACGCGCAGGTTTCTGCGGCCTCTGATAAAACCGTTGAAATCGCCTAATTTCTTTTCAAACACCTCGCGTAACAGAAAAACAAGGGCGTTCAATGCCTGGCGCTGGGTAGTCGCGGAAACACGTTCTATTGTGGCAAGATTGGTCAGATATTGGCGCACCTGATCTTCAGTGGCGGATTCTACCGGCACGGAACCAAGAAACCGCGCGAAACGCCACGCCCATCCCCGGTAGGTCTGTTCCGTGCGCCACTGCAAATGGAGGTTTCTTATCCGCTGTATCGTTTTTCGTTCCCAGTCGGTTTCTCCAAGATCCGCTTTTGATAAAGGCGGAACATCGCTATTTAAAGAATCGCCGCTGGAACGGGCATGTTTGAAAAACCAGTTCAAGGCTTCTTTTTGAACGGCCTTGTCTATGATTACGCTATGCTCCTGTTTTTCGTTAGTCTCGACAAAAATCCTTGCTGAAACAATGGATGCCGGCCGACCTGATACCTTGCAGAAATGAAGGTAGCCGAGGATGGTTTTACGGAACAATTCCTGTCTGTTGTAGTCAAAAGACTCATTTTCAAGCACTTGCGCCCAATCTCTGAACCAAACCCTCGTGTTGACTTTGTCTTTTTCCATATAATCATCCGCTTTTAAAAAACCAAGCTCTGTTTGTCTTTTTCGGTTCCGCCGCGCAAGCGCAATATAATAAAAACGCGCTTTTTTCAAGCCCCCGTCTTCATCCATAAATTATTTATCATCAATGCTTGACTACAATTATCCCGTTATTTATCATACAAGTAAAATTAGAACAAACTCTATTATCGCTCTGATTCGAGTTTGTTCCAATAAACTATGTTAGACCTGAACAGAGAACGGAAGGATAGGATACAAGATGGCAAGAGAAGGCTCAGTCAAATATATGCAAATCGCTAGGCGCGAAAAGAACGACGAGTTCTACACGATCCTTGCCGACATCGAACGGGAGCTTGCACACTACGAAAAACACTTCAAAGACAAAATCGTCCTCTGCAACTGCGACGACCCGAGAGAAAGCAACTTTGTAAAATTCTTCAGCATGCATTTTGAACGCTTGGGGCTGAAGAAATTGATCGCCACGCATTTCAAAGATGCCAATCTGCTCACTCGCGAACCGCCCCACAAGCTGGAATACACGGGCGCGAAGAAGGGCAACCGAATGCCCGACCCAAAAGATTTCATGAAGGCGATGATCGGCACGGGCGATTTCCGCAGCGCGGAGTGCATCGAATTTCTCAAACAAGCTGACATCGTCGTCACAAATCCGCCATTCTCCCTTTTCAGGGAATACGTGGCGCAACTGATGGAATATGAGAAGAAGTTTTTGATCGTCGCTAATTGGAATGCCATCACATACAAGGAAATCTTCAAGCTGATAAAAGAGAATCGAATCTGGATTGGCATCAACAGCAATCGCAACTTTTCAGGCTTCATCGTTCCGAAACATTATCCTTTGCGAGGAACGGAAGCCCGCGTTGACGAGAATGGAAATAGAATTGTTTCCACGAATACTACTTGCTGGTTCACAAATCTTGATATTGCCAAGCGCCATGAAGATTTACCGCTCGGCAAAAAATACAGCCCTTCGGAATATCCAAAGTACGACAACTATGATGCGATTGAGGTGAGCAAGACGGTTGATATCCCGAAGGACTACAAAGGCGCGATGGGTGTTCCGATTACGTTCCTCGACAAACACAATCCAGCGCAGTTCGATATTTTAGGTATGGATGACCATCGCTTGAAATATCCTAATTGGCGCGGGCGCGGGCCTGATTTGAACGGAAAACCAATTTATAGACGAATAATAATTAGGAAGAAACGATAATGGAAATCACACCCATAGAAATAACCATCCGTGACTTGGCAAACGGTTACTCAGACAACGACGAAGGCGGCGTTGTCGGTTACGGCGGCAAGTTGGACATTCGCCCGCCGTATCAGCGGGAGTTCGTTTACAAGGACAAGCAGCGCAACGCGGTCATTAACACGGTTGACCACAATTTTCCGCTGAATGTTATGTATTGGGCGGTGCGCGAGGACGGCAGCTTTGAGGTGATTGACGGGCAACAGCGCACAATTTCCATTTGCCGATATGTGGCGTGCAAATTTTCGGTGAAGATCGGAAATACCCCAGAATCCAGAGCATTTAATAACCTGCAAGATGACGAACAAGAGAGAATCCTTAGCTATAGGCTGACGGTCTATCAATGCACGGGCACGAACAGCGAAAAGCTAGATTGGTTCAGAACAATCAACATTGCGGGTGCGGAGCATACGGATCAGGAATTGCGCAACGCCACGTATGCTGGTTCATGGCTATCCGCTGCGAAACCGATTTTCAGCAAGACGGGTTGTGCCGCGTATCAAATCGGGAAGGATTATCTCGATGGCGAACCGATACGACAGCACTATCTGGAAACGGTCATTGATTGGATTTCTAACGCGCGCGGTAATTCGAAAATCATTGAAGACTACATGGGGCAGCATCAGCACGATAAAGACGCGAAGAAGCTGTGGGCGTATTATCAGGCGGTGATTGATTGGGTGGAGGCGACGTTCACGGTGAAACGAAAAGAGATCATGCGCGGCGTGCCGTGGGGTGTGCTTTACAACGAGTTCAAGGATAAAAAGCTTGACCCGAAGAGAATCGAGGCGGAGACGGTGAAGTTGATTGACGACGAATACGAAGTGACAAATCAGAAAGGAATTTATCAATACATTTTGACGCGCGACGAAAAGTATCTATCGCTTCGCAAGTTCAATGACAAGGAGAAGCGAAGGGCTTACGAAAAGCAGAAAGGCATCTGCCCAGATTGCAAGAGGGAGAAAAAGAAGAAGCAGCATTGGGAGTTTGAAGAAATGGAAGGCGACCATTATACGCCCTGGCACGACGGCGGAAAAACGGTGCAAGACAATTGCCAGATGCTTTGCAAAGACCATAACCGGAAGAAATCAGGGAAATAGGGTCTAACAATGCGGTGGAACACTACGCCGCGAAGCGCGGCGAGGTTCACCGCTGACGTTGGAGCAAGGAAACAAAAGATTGAAAAAATGGCTCAAAGCCGTTGGTCTCGTCTTCCTGTATCTCGCGGCTCTCCCCCTGTTGAGCCTGACGATTTCATATATCTCGGGTTTCGTCGTAATCAGCAAAGACTATACGGAAGAAGCAACCGTCGGAATCATCGCGCACTGTGGCATTCCCATCTGGTTCTATGCACACGCGCCGGGCATCAGCATCATGAGCGGTTGGCACGTCGCCCGATTCCTCCTGAACGCAGCCATGTGGTATTTGGTCCTTTTGATCGCATCCATTTTGATTCAACGGACAAGACATAAGAGATGCTCCAACCAAGCGTCGGATGCTATCGGCGTGGAAGCCACGCCTCAGCATCAACGCTAACGTTAGGCTTGCAGAATTAAGATGAATCAATGGAACATACCGGAGTGGCTTGAAATCGAAGTCAAGGCACGAGACAAGGCATGCGTCTATTGTGGCGTCATAATGCTCGATCAGATGCCGTCTCACGGTCCTCGGAAATCTGTGGCAACGTGGGAACACATAATCAACGACGCAAAAATCGTAACACGTGAAAACATTGCCCGATGTTGCGTCGCATGCAATTCAAGCAAAGGGACAAAACCACTTGCTGACTGGATACAATCGACGTATTGCAGAAAACACGGAATAAACAAAGAAACTGTTGCAGAAGTTGTAAGAAAAGCATTAAGAAATTAAGCCTAACAAGGCCATGAAGGATATTTTTTGAACCCTGCGGGTTCAAAAAAATCCTTATGGCATGCGTTCGACGAAGAGATGAAAACGAAATTCATATTTATCAACCCAGGCAAACTCGTTGACGGTGATTTGGAACTGGTCCTGATAGAGAAGACACCAGCCGATCCCGTTAAGCGACATGTTCCCGGATATGCGTTTGAAATGCGACGGGTCGGCAAACCCACGGCCATTGGAAGCATTCGCCTACGAATCGGCTCTACTATCACGCTCCGCTATCCCGGCCACATCGGATATGAGGTAAAGAAGCGATTTCGCGGGCACAGATATGCAGCTCGAAGCTGCCAACTGATTCTTCCCCTCGCCCGCGCACATGGCTTGGGCGCGGTCTGGTTGACCGTCGATCCGAAAAACGTCCCGTCTCAGAAAACCTGTGAAATCGCAGGGGCAAAGTACATCGAGACCGTACGGATCCCGAAGAGCCATGAAATGTATCCACAAGGCGCACGATTTCGCCGACGATACCGCATTGACTTAAAAACAAAGCCGTCGAACAAGGCCCTTCACCGTACGCGAAGCCCGAAGCGGCGAAATGAACCATGACAAAAACGAGGGCGGGCATCGCGTCCGGTGAGGGCTGACGTTCGATGCACGAGAATGACGGAGAGACCATGAAAGATGATATCAAGGGGCTGATTTGCGATTTCGTTGACCACCTCTTGCCGGAGCTTACCCCTTACGAAGCATCGCTCTACCTATATCTCCTCCGCAATTCGGTTCTCAGAGACGGAGCATGTCAATATCGCATCGGGAAACGCACCATGGCCGAGGGATACGGAACAGGGTCGCGGGGCGCGAAGACGAACTACCAGCACATGACCGAGGTAATCAAGAGATTAGAAACACACGGATGCGTTACCGTGGGTGACACCAATCGCGAGGGCACCCTCTACACGGTCACATTGCCCCGTGACATTCCCCTCGTTCAGGAAAAACTTGCCAGTCTCACGCCACAGGACCCGGCGGAGGACTTCTTCACAGATCCAGCCAAACGGCTCGTCGTCTTCAACCGTGATAACTGGATCTGCCAATACTGCGGGGAGAAGGTCACGAAGGAGAATGCGACTCTCGATCACTTCATCCCACAATCGAAGAACGGAACCCACGCGCAGACGAATCTTCGGACATGTTGCTTGGTCTGCAATGGCGTCAAGTCAGGCAAGTCTTTTGAGGAAGCGGCTCCTTCCATCCTGAAAAGCATCCAGGAGCGAAAAAGAAGAACACAGAAATGAGCATCGAACCACCGGCGGCACCGTACGTCGCTAACCGCGCCGCCGGTGCGCCGGAACGTTGGCAAAATAACGACAGAAGGACTGCAGATGACCGCTATTCCAAGATGGCAGTACGACGAAATGAAGTTCTCCGGTGTGGACTTTTCTCGGAAAGACGAGGTTGCTGCATATGACAGCATGCATAGGAAATTCCGGGACTACGCGAAGTCAACCAACGAAATCATCCGGCGCCTATCGCTTGACTCCAATGGCACGGTGATCGATCTCGGGTCAGGCACCGGCGCGTTCGCTCTTCATGCCGCCAGGAAATGCCGCACCATCTATGCCGTTGATGTTTCTGCTGCGATGCTAGATTACTGCCGACAACAGGCTGAAAAGGAAGGATTGACCAATATTGTGTTTTGCCAAGGCGGACTCCTCACTTATAACCATGTTGCTGAACCGGCCGATGCTGCTGTATGCGTAGCGGTACTTCACCATCTTCCCGATTTTTGGAAGGTGGCTGCCCTCACGCGATGTTGCCGAATGCTAAAATCCGGAGGTCGATTCTACCTGTTTGACATCGTCTTCCCTTCAAAAGAGACAAACCTCCCACAGAAGATGGACGAATGGATAAAAACTATTGAAACCATGGCCGATGCCCACTTGGCGCATGAAGCAGTTGTTCATGCCAAGGATGAGTTCAGCACATACGATTGGATCATGGAAGGGATCATCACACGAAGCGGGTTTCACATCGACTCTGCGGAATATGGGAAGGCGTTTCAAACTGCGTATGTGTGCACTAAGAGATGAGCAATGGCCGCAACACATTGCCAACAACGCCTCGCACTTTACGTCGCGTTCCGCGCCGAAAGTGAAGGCGGGCGTTGGACAAGAGGAGAATGAAGGATGCACGGAATGCTACCGCTGATCGGAGTCTTGATCCTACTTGGCATCGTGGCCTTCTTGGTCAAGGTTGTCTTGCCGAGTCTTGGCAAGGGGCAAGTCGCACTCCCATACCAAAAGGAGCCGGTCCTTTTCACTCCGGCGGAACGTTCCTTCCTCGCCGTGCTTGAGCCGGCCCTCGGCGATCAGTTCCGGGTCCTGGGCAAAGTCCGTCTCGCGGATGTCATTAGAGTGAAGCCGGGATTGAGTGGGAGTGCCCGCCAACAGGCATTCAACCGGATTCAAAGTAAGCACCTCGATTTCGTCGTCTGCGATCCGAACGATTTGTCGGTGCAATTCGTGGTGGAACTGGACGACTCCAGCCATCAGCAGTCCCGCAGGCAAACCAGAGACGAGTTTCTCGACAAGGCCCTCGCGGCGGCCGGTGTACCGGTGTTCCATTTTGCGGTCAAACGCGCATACTCGGTTCAGGACATCCGAGGGGCAATCTTCGAGCAACCGACAACGGGACAGAAGACATGAGGAAGTCGAACACGGCGTCGCACGGTACGGCTTCGCCGCCCGTGAACGCCAACGTTGGGATGGGCGTATGACGAATACCTCGGAATGTCGTCCGTGGATGGGCCTGCTCTTGCTGGGGCTCGGCGTCGGTATTGCACTTGCCACCGTGGCAATGCCCGGCTGGGTTTCGCCGGACAAGAAGTGGCCTGTCTGGGTGATCGTGGGGTTGTTCCTGCTGGCCGGTACACACATAGTCTTGGCAACGACCGTAGAGTCAGAAGGTGTCAGCCGAATCTCTGGATGGACGGCCGCACTCCTCTATGCCGGCTTCGCCAGCTTGGGCTTCTGGGTCGCCCTGAACCCGCACCTGACACTGCAGGGCGGGATCCCCGGATTGCCACCCGAGTGGAACCGATGGATTGGCAGACTGCTATTCGGTTTGGGTGGCCTGATGACGGCAGGAACTGCGATCTGTTTTGTTGTTCGGTCATGTCGAAAGACATGAGAAGTACGCTGAGTGCTAGAAGCGAACTCGGTGATGGTACATTCAGAATGGGAGGATACCCGGTTCGCGGCCAAGGAGAAGGATCAGTGGTTCATCATCATGCCGATGTTCAGCCCTGAGAATCTGAAGAAATACGAGGAGAGGAAAGTATCCCAACAAAGCGCGGCACCGCTATCTTCGGCCCCGCAGACGGGGCCTTCGGAGGGTGCGCGCTGACATTGGACACAGAGAAATGAAATGGCATGAGAAATACTGCGGCTACGACATCCACGCGTTCGTTGACGTTCTCCAGTTCGATCTTACGTGGGATCCGGACGAGGAGTGCTACGACCCCTCGGTCATGGTGCTACAACCGGACGAGGCTGAATTGAGCAGCATAAACGTCTTTGGGGCGGAAGACCTGCTGCACGCGACACAGCAGATCAAGACACTGTTTGGCGTGGATGTCACGCTGTCGGAGGAGATGAAACTGATTGATCTCTTGGATTTGGTCTCGAAGCAATGCCCTGACTGGGTTGATCGTGCAGAGGCATTCCGAGAGGAAGTCCGAAGGAAGGCGTCCAACCAAGCCTCGGAGGCGACTTCGGAACCCGCGCCGGGCGCGGCTTCCTCATCGCCTCAAGGCTAACGTTCGGAGAAAGATAAAAAATCATGTTGACACGATTGAATACATCGCATACTATGTCTTACAAAGACATACAGAAAGGATGACAAGATGAGCACGGCTGTGTCCATTAGATTGCCTGATATAATTGCCAAAGAACTTAATCACATTGCCGAGGAAACTGAACGACCCCGGTCTTTTCATGTCCAGAAGGCGCTGGAATCCTACATTGATGATTTTGCCGATGTCCAGATTGCACTGGATCGCCTCCGTGATCAGAAAGACCCTGTCGTGTCGAGCCGCGAAATGAGGAAGTCCCTTGGCCTATAACATTACCTACAAGAAGAGCGTCGAGAAAGACTTATCCCGACTTGGCAAGCCCGAGGCAAGACGTATTCTCGACAAGATCGAGAAAGAACTTAGTGCGCGCGCCGACAATTACCCTCTTCTTAAAGGTGAGTTTGCCGGCCTCCGGAAACTCCGCGCGGGTGACTACCGGGTCATTTTCGCCGTGATCGATCAAGAGGTCTTGATTTTACACATCGGCCACCGCCGGGATATTTATAAAAACTGATCGAACCAGAAGCTCCAGACTACTTCGCATTCTGTTCGGAGTCTGAGCCTCGACGTTCGGCGACATAATAGGAGAAAATGTCAAATATCAATTAGGGCAGACGGTCAGGTCCACGTACCCCCATGAAGTAATAACGGGAAGGAGAGAATTGAAATGAAGAATATCGCAATGACAATTTCGCTCGCATTCCTGCTTTTGACCCTGGGCGCCTGCGTTGGGATCGGATCCCGGGACCGGAAACCCTCTTCGGACCTGGAGGGGGTTCCCCTCAATCATCAGCAGATCCTCAAACATCTGAGGACTGCCAACGAGGCCGCCAAGGAAGCGGTGGAATCCG
>CAYYBV010000015.1:14243-18864 GCA_964469675.1 uncultured Verrucomicrobiota bacterium | reverse complement strand
TGGCGGCGGCGACCTGCAGGCACAAATCTTTGATGGTTTCCAGGAATACCGGGTTCGATGTGGTCGCGGCCTGCTGACAGCCGACTTCCAGCAGGACGCCGATCGTGCTGCCGTGGTGGATGTAGCTCGTCACCAGTCCCGTGCCCTGCAGGGCATAGCGGAGCGCGCGCCGCGCGATAATATTTTCGCCCGTTTCGGCGATCTTGGCCGTGATTTCAGCCTTGGCGGCTTCGGTCAGGTTGATGTCGCTGGCGGCGGCTTTTTCCGCCAGGGTCTGGACAAAGGTCCGGAAGCCCGGACTTTTTGCCGCGAAGTCGGTTTCGCAATTCACCTCGATCAGGCTTCCTGCTTTTCCGTTTTGGATAATCGCCGAGGCGATCACGCCCTGGTTGGCGGTCCGGGTAGATTTTTTGGCCGCGATGGCAACACCCCGCTCGCGCAGGATCTTGATGGCGGCGGCCTTATCGCCCTTGGTTTCGACCAGGGCGCGCTTGCATTCCATCATGCCCACGTTGGTTTCTTCGCGCAGTTCCTTGACCAATGCTGCTGAAATTTCCGTCATAATGTCTGTTCCTTAATTCAATTTATGAGAATATAATCCAAGCAGTCCTTGCGGACCGCAACTATACCAGGCGGCTGCAGGGGCCGCTCGTGAGAACGGTAAAGATGCCGAACGTTAAAGTTAGGTTAACTTGGGGTCAACCGCCGGCTTTTCGGCAGCTTCGGCTTTTGTGGCCGCTTCCTTTGACGCCGCCGATGTGCCCCGATTCTGTGTTGGCCGTCCCGGCCCTGATCTTCCTGGAGAATCGGAACGCGGGCGTGACCGGCGATTGTCACTCCGCTCTTTGCGTGCCCTTGGCCGCGCTGCTTCCGCGGCGGGTCGCTCCTTGGCCGCTGCTTCCGCGGCCGCCTTTTCCTGGGCCCGTACCGCGGCGAAATCAGTTTCGGCCTTGATGATGGTCTCGGCCATGACGTTGACGATCAGTTTGATGCCACGCGCGGAGTCATCATTGCCAGGAATGGGATACTGGATCGGATCAGGATCGGTATTGGTATCTACGATGGCGACGACGGGGATGCCCATGCGGTTGGCTTCCCTGATGGCGATGGCTTCGCGGTTTACATCCACGACCATGAGTGCGCCCGGCATGCCCGTGAGGTTGGCGATACCACTCAAATTTCGCTCGAGGCGCGCTTGTTCGTGCCGCAGGCGGGAGGCTTCCTTCTGGGGCATGGAGGCCAGTGAGCCGTTTGTGTCGAGCTCCTGGATTTTACGCATGCGCCGAACGCTGCTGGCAATGTTCGGGTTATTGGTGAGTGTGCCGCCCAGCCAGCGGCTAATGATGTAATGATGTCCGCAGCGGGTGGCCGCTTCTTTGATAAGCTCCTGGGCCGCTTTTTTGGTGCCCACGAAGAGGATGCCCTTGCCGCGGGCAACGGTTTCGTAAATAAAGCGCTGGGCTTCGCGCAGCTGGGCCAGGCTCTTGGCCAGGTCGATGATGTAGATCCCGCCGCGCTTGGCGAAAATGAAACGCTTCATTTTCGGATTCCACCGTTTGCTTTGGTGGCCAAAGTGCAGTCCGGCATCCAGCAGATCGTTGACGGTGACGTTTAGAGACAATTCGTTTGTATCGGCCACAGGTCCTCCTTGTTGGTTCCGTTCCTTTGCGGGAGAATCGGAACAATCCGCTTTGGTTCTCCCCCGTGGCACGGGGGAACACTCGCTTCCGTCCCTGGCCTCACAGTGATAGCCGGGACTCAATAAGCGCACACCGTAGCACATCCCTTTCGGAACGCAAGCAGAAAAACCAGATGATTTTTGCCCGCTTTTACCTGGCGGCGTCCGGATGCGGCGTGCGCCGCCGGGGCAGGGTTTAGCTCACGGCAAAGATTGCTCCTATTGCGAAAACGGTAATTGCATTTATTGCCATTCTTATGTATTTTTCCATTTATATTGTAGAGGCTGTCAGTAGAATCAAGAAGGAGAAACATGTCCAAACCCCTGAAGTTGAATTTGCCTAACGACCTGCACTATTTGCCAATCGCCCAGGCTTTCATCCGCACGGTCGCCGAACGTGCTGGGTTCAGTGGCAGTGCCTTGGGGCAACTCGAATTGGCCGCGGAAGAATCCGTTGCCAATGTCATTAAGCACGCCTTTGATGAGGAAGAAAGCGACACTTTTGAAATTATATGCGAACAAATTCCACGTGGTTTGCGCGTGACGATTAAAGATAAGGGCATTCCCTTTGATCCGAATCAGGCGCCTGCGTATAAACCCAAGGCGGGCGTTGATGATGCCAGCTTTGCCGGACTGGGCATGTTTTTGATTCGCTCGCTGGTGGATGAATGTTCGTTTGTTAACCGTGGAGCGGAAGGCAAGGAAACAGTTTTGATTAAATATTTACAGGAAGGCGAAGAATCGCCGGTTAATGCGCTCCACCCGCGCCGCAATGTGGCCGCGCCGGAAGTTATCAAGGAAAAGTTGAACTACGATGTGCGGCGGATGCGCGATAATGAGGCGATCGAAGTTTCCCGTTGCGCCTTTAAATCGCATGGCTACAGCTTTTTCGATGACCACATCTATTCGCCGGCAAAGCTTGTCGAGCTGAATCATTCCGGCCAGATGATTTCCGTGGTGGCGGTCACAAAGGAAAACGTGTTTATGGGGCATGCCGCGCTGCTTTACCAGGAGCCGGACGATGATATCGCGGAGTTGACCTTTGTGTTTGTTAATGTGGAATACCGAGGGCAGGGGATTTTCAACCGCATGATGGAGTATTTGTTCAGCCTGCCAAAACCGCGCCGCATGGATGGACTCTACGCCTATGCGGTTGCGAATCATGTCTTTACCCAGAAAACCATGGCGCGCTACGGCATCAATGATTGTGGCATCCAAGTTGCGACCAGCCCGGCAAGTTGGAAATTCAAGGGCATACCGGGTGATCCCTCGCAACGCATTAGCGTGGTGATGAGCTTTAAATATCTCGTCCCGCCACAGCGGCTTGCCCTCTATCCGCCGGCGCATCACCGCGCGCTGGTGGAAAAGTTGTACCGCAATATCGGCGCCGAGCATGATTATGTTGTGCCGGAACGGGCCGTGCTGGCAAAGCTTTCCGGCCCGTCCGATATCCATTGCTGCGAGAATACGACCGAAGGCTGTATCGAGATTTTTGTCAAACGCTATGGCGCGGAAGCCGCGCGCGATGTGCGCCGCCTGTTGCGTAAATACTGCTTGATGAAAATGGCTTCTTTGAATCTTTTTTTGCCGCTGCAGCATCCGGCCACCTTTTTCCTTGTTGAAGAAATCGAACGCTTCGGCTTCTTTTTCGCTGGCATTCTGCCGCATGCGCGTAATGGCGACACCCTCATTTTGCAGTATCTGAACAATGTTGATTTGCACTACGACAAAATATCGGCCTATTCCGATATGGCCAAGGAGATCCTCGCCTATATCCGGGCGCATGACCCGAACGAGAATCTATGACCGCTTGTGTATTTCCAAAATTGGCGCAGAGACCCTGCGGCGCGCTGGAGCTGGACGCTTTGGCGGTTGCATGGCATAAGCACTGTCACGCGGCGAAGGCGGCCAACCCGTTTCTGGACCCGGAATTCTGCCGCGCAGAGATTGGTAAAGCGCAACGCGCACGCGGTTGGGAATGGTCCTATGGCGGCTACCTGGAGGATCGTCGGCATCTCTGGGCGGGCAGTTATCTCGACCGCACAGGCAATTACCTGCATCTTGGCCTGGACCTCAACGCGCCCTCCGGCACGCTCGTGGCCGCCACGCAAGAGGCGTGCGTAATGCTCATTGATACTGATAGCGATCAGGCGGGAGGATGGGGTACGCGTATTTTTCTCTTACCCGTGCGGCCTGACGGCGAACCATTGCTGCTGATTTACGCACATATCCGCGCGGTGCTTTGCCGGGTTGGGCAAACCGTCCTGCCTGGTGAGATCGTAGCTGAAGTGGACGATCCGCCGAGCAACGGCAACTGGTATCCCCATCTGCATGTGCAGGCCATCCGCAAAGCCCTCTTCGAAGAGATTCTTACGGAACGATTTGAGGAACTGGACGGCTATGGACCCCCCGGTCTTATCGCGAATTTGCGCGTTGATTATCCGGATCCTACGCGGTTCGCGCTCGGCTTGCGCTAAATTTGGATTTAACAGGCAAGAGGATTTTTTGCCTGTTTAAACAGCATTGGCCGTTGGTAGGTTGGGCAAGGTAGATTGTAGATTGGAGTCAGCCAGGGCAATGGCATTTAAGGTTGTTTTGACTCTGGTAACGGCCGAAACCGGACAATGAAATGCTGATTGTCGCCATCGCGCGTCGCTAGAACCATTCCTGTGTTTTCCGTTTACATTCCACCGGAGCCCCGCAGCCGTTTTAAGGAGGTTTTTCCAGGAAAGAAAAAGGCCCACAAGCAGTTGCTTGTGAGCTTGTAAAAGAATGGTGGCGAGACTCGGAATCGAACCGAGGACACGCGGATTTTCAGTCCGCTGCTCTACCAACTGAGCTATCTCGCCCCACGAACCAAGAACAGGCGCTAAAGCGCAAATGCGATGGATACTATCGGTTGCCTGCGTATGAATCAATGACTTTTTTCCGCGAAAAGGAAGC
>CAYYBV010000015.1:0-14233 GCA_964469675.1 uncultured Verrucomicrobiota bacterium | reverse complement strand
TTATAACTAATCCATAAACAATGAAAATTTCTGCATTTTTCCACAAAAGCCACGTGACAATTTCGTGACATATCGTTTGATACAGAAATGTATGACATCCTATAAATATTGACGAGTATAATCAATGTTATTTTCAATTAAAATAGAAATAGCATTGAACAGCAGGTGAATCTGCGGCGGAAATTATGACGCAACAGAGATAGGGTTGGGCAACGATCTCTTGACAACCTTTGTGGTTTCGATGCCAATTTTCACCTTGGAGATGTCCTGAGCTGGAGACAATGATTTGCCATCCTTCTTTTGGATGCCAATTTTTACTTTAGACATTTCTTTGGCAGCAAAATCATCGTCGAAATGCCCGTAAACTTTATCAATCATTCGGGTTGAACCGTGTCCCAGCCATTTCATGATAATGCCATAATGACAAAAGAGCAGATGAAAAAAATGGGCTTGAAAAAATATTCGTTTATCAAAGCCAGGATGTAATAATAGTATGAAAATATCCTATAATGAACCAAATTGTACGGTTTATTAATCTTTGCATTACTCCATATGAAAAACCGCTTTAATCAAGACCATCTCCGTAATAAAAAAACACGTCTCCTGGATAGCGCTTGGGGATACGCCCGGCTCGGTATGTTCAAGGAAGCCGTAGAACAGTGCAAAGCCCTCGTTGATTTGGACGCCAATGATCCTGCCGCATGCATTGAGCTGGGATATTATCAGATAAGGAACGGCGAAAATGACGAGGCTTTGGATTGGTTTCGCCAAATGACTGAAAGATTTCCAAATTATGCCCCAGGTTATGTGAATCTGGGGCGTATGTACCAAGTCTATAAAAAGCAACCGAAGGAGGCTGTGGCTTGTTATGAAAAAGCTTTGCAGATAAACCCTGACGAAACGTGGGCGCTTAATAATATTGGAAATATAAAGCAAGAAGAGGGTGACTGGAAAGAGGCTTGCCTGTATTATAAAAGAGCATTTGGCATGGCCTTAAAAGAAAAATTTGAAAACAAACATATTTGCACGATAGCTCACAATCTCGGATGGGCGTATTATCGTTGCCAGAAATACCAGCAGGCGCACGAGATATTTAGTGATTTGTCCAGGAACGACATCAACAATGCGTCGGTCTTTAGTGACTTCAGTCTCGTTCTCTATAAGATGAAACGCTTTGAAGATGCCCTTGATGCTATTGAAAAAGCGTTAAGCCTATGCAAAAACAGTAGGTATTACACAAGACTTTGGCGGGCAATAGGGCGTCAATGTAAATGCTGATGCTATGATTCAGAGAAAGAAACACGGGTTGAATGCGTGGTTGATAGGGGGATTGACCGGGCCCAACTTTCGAGCCAGCAAGCGAGTTAGTCTGAATCTTTTATTGATTGTTCAAGTTCACGCTGGTGGTCCGGTCCGTTGCGGTATAAGCGCGTGTCAACGGTTGCAATCCGCCGGCGCCTAAATATGTGCTGCTCATCTTGATAGTGCTTTGTCCAGCCGCTGACGAGCCTGCCACGTGGTCCGCCTTTCGCTTGCATTTTGGAAGTATTGGCGTATATTAAACATTTGTGCTGGTGGTTATCAGAATGTTGGTTATTAACCTGATCAGGCGTTTGCGGCGTATGGAGAACACCCGATGAAAATCTATCTGAATGGCAAGTTAGTGCCCGAAAAAGACGCCAAGATATCCGTGTTTGACCATGGTTTGCTATATGGTGACGGAGTATTCGAGGGGATTCGCAGTTATAATGGGCGGGTCTTCATGCTCGAGGCCCATATTGACCGCCTGTACCGCTCGGCCAAGGCCATAGCGCTGGAAGTTCCCATAAGCAAACAGAATATGGCTGCGGCTGTGGTCAAGACCTGCAAAGCCAATAATGCCATGAACGGTTATGTGCGCCTGGTGGTGACGCGTGGGGTGGGCACGCTGGGGCTGAACCCTTATACCTGCAAAAAGGGACAGGTGATCATCATTGCCGCCAAAATACAGCTTTATCCACAAGAACTATACGCGCAAGGCCTTAAGGTGGTGACTGCGGGGACAATCCGGAATCACACGGAATCATTGAGCCCTTGTGTCAAAAGTCTCAACTACCTGAATAACATTATGGCCAAGATCGAGGCCATCAATGCCGGCGTGGAAGAGGTTGTTATGCTCAATCCGCAGGGTTTTGTGGCGGAGGCGTCCGGCGACAACATTTTCATCATCAAGGGCAACCAGTTGCTGACGCCGCCCGTCAGTTGCGGCGCCCTCGAAGGGGTTACCCGCAATGTGGTCATGGAGTTGGCCCGGCAGGATGGCATGGAAGTGCGCGAATGTGTGTTGACTCGCTACGATCTGTATAATGCTGATGAAATGTTTCTGACCGGATCGGCTGCTGAAATCATCAGCGTGATCGAAATGGACCGGCGCGCAATTGCAAACGGCAAGCCCGGCAAGAAGACGCTGGCGCTTACCGCGCAATTTCGCGCGTTCGCCGCCCGAACCGGCGCGCCGATCGCCTAAAGCCGGACGACAGACGACGGGCCAGACGAAGAACGGAGAACCAGGAGCGAAGAACTGCTTGCCGGATTTCTGCCTGTTTGAGGGAATGTTATGATGTGTGAAATATGTGGCAAGAAAATGGCGACCGTACACTGGACCGAGATGGTAAACGAAGCCGTGAAAAAAATGCATCTTTGCGAGGACTGTGCCGCGGCCAAGGGCCTGGATGTCAATAATCCTGCGGCTTTCTCGGATGTTATGCTTGGCCTGGGGGCCCAGAAGGAACCATCCGCCAAAGAAAGGGATGTGGCCTGTGGTTTCTGTCACATGCGGATCGCGGATTTCAAGAAAACATCGCGCCTGGGGTGTCAGGCCTGTTATGAAACGTTCGCTGACGAATTAAAACCCATGCTGGAGGCCATGCATAAGGGCAACCAGCATGTCGGTAAAGTGCCAGCTTATAAAGAGACTGTAAACGTTGCCAAGGCCAGCCGGTTGCCGTCCCTGGCCGGCTTGCGTCAGAAATTGGAAGCGGCCATTGCCGCCGAGCATTATGAAGAGGCGGCCGATTTGCGCGACCAGATCAGGCGGATTGTTGAAAAAACACCTGCGTCGCGTCCGCAGCAGTCCAAGGAAAAAGAATGAAAGTTGTTGATGCATTACTCAAAAATCCCGGGGCCTGGCTTAAAATCGGCGCCCCTCCGGGAGTAATGGTCAGTAGCCGGGTGCGGCTGGCCCGCAATCTGGAAGGCGTTGCTTTCCCGGGCTGGGCCGGGGCAGAGGAATCCTTGCGTCTATGGAATTCCTTGCGGCCGATCCTGGAAGCTCTGCCGGGTTGCACTCCGCCGGTTGCCTTGGAAATGGAAGGCATGAACCGGGTGGACAAGGAAATTCTCATTGAACGCCATCTTATCAGCCGCGACTTGGCCGAGAAGGGGCGAGGCAGCGGACTGGTGTTCAAGGCCGATGAGACTGTGGTCATTATGGTCAACGAGGAGGATCACATCCGTATGCAGGCCATGTCTCCCGGTTTGAGTTTACGCGGGTTATGGCACACAATTGACGGCATTGACACCGATTTAGAGCGGAAAGTGCGCTATGCATTTTCGGCGCGCTTGGGCTACCTGACGGCCTGCCCGACAAACGTGGGCACCGGCATGCGCGCGAGCGTTATGCTGCACCTGCCGGGGCTGGTGCTGATGAACGAGATCAACCCGATCATTAAGGGTGTCAATAAAATCGGTTTGGCCGTGCGCGGGTTATGGGGCGAAGGCACGGACGCGGCCGGCAACATGTTTCAGATTTCCAACCAAACCACGCTTGGTGAAACCGAGGATACGATCATCAGTCGTCTGGAGCAGATTGTTCTGGAAATCGAGGCGCACGAAAAAAATGCCAAGGCGCGGTTGCTTCAGCAAAAAGAAATTTCACTTCGTGATCACGTTGGGCGGGCCTATGGTATTTTAACCAACGCCTGTCTTTTGAATTCCAAGGAGACGCTGGATATGCTTTCCGCCCTGCGCCTGGGTATTGAGCTGAACCTGGTGCAGGAATGGTCTGCATCTGTGATTGACGAGTTGTTCCTGTTGATTCAACCGGGACATCTCCAGAAGGCGGAAGGCAGGACCATTGGTGCCGAGAAACGTGACCTGGCCCGCGCCCGGCTGATTCGCGCCCGGCTGACCGCCGGGAAACGCTAAAAGACTATGGACCGCAGGCCGTGAGCGTGGCCTGCGGGAAGGCTATAGCCCAAGTCATTCATTTTGCAACCATGATAAAGGGGTAGAAAATTATGAGTGAATTTACGCCGCGGGCCCAACAAGTAATTCAATTGGCGCGCAAGGAAGCCGAGCGTTTCAATCACCCTTATATTGGCACCGAACATATTCTGCTCAGTTTGATTGCGCTGGGCGAGGGGGTGGCGGTGGTGGTGCTTGAAAAAATGGGCGTGGATTTAGACCTGCTGCGAATCGAAGTCGAGAAAGCGGTGGGCCATGGTCCAGAAACCCAGACGATCGGTGCCCTGCCGATGACGCCGCGCGCCAAGAAGGTGCTGGCCTTGGCGAAGATTGAGGCCCAGGCGCTTAACCACGGCTATGTTGGCACGGAGCATATTTTGCTGGGCCTCCTGCGCGAAGATGAAGGCGTTGCCGCCAGGGTGCTGAAAAATCTGAATGTCGATATTGAGCGCGCGCGCATGGAAGTGCTGAAGGAGCTGGACCCCAACTTAGATCCGGGCCAGGAGGCGGCGATGGCGTCGCCCCCGCCGGCGGCCGGTGCCGCCGCCAAGTCCACGGTGGTCAAAACGCCGGCCTTGAATGCATTTGGCCGGAACCTGACGGAGTTGGCCCGCCAGGGCAAGCTGGATCCGGTGATCGGGCGTGCCGAGGAAACGAAGCGTGTCATCCAGATCCTTTGCCGGCGAACGAAAAACAACCCGGTCCTGCTGGGCGAGGCCGGCGTCGGCAAAACCGCCATTGTCGAGGGGTTGGCCCAGATGATCGTTAGCGGCGAGGTGCCCGAGCTGCTGGTTGGCAAGGAGGTCATTGTGCTGGACATGGCGCTCATGGTGGCGGGCACCAAGTACCGTGGCCAGTTTGAGGAACGGATCAAGGCGGTGATGGATGAAATGCGCCGGGCTAAAAATATCATTCTCTTTATGGACGAACTGCACACCATTGTGGGTGCGGGTGCCGCCGAAGGCGCCATGGACGCCTCCAATATTATCAAGCCGGCGCTGTCCCGTGGCGAACTGCAGTGTATCGGCGCCACTACCATGAGCGAGTATCGCAAGTCCATCGAAAAGGGCTCTGCTCTGGAGCGGCGTTTTCAGACGATCATTGTGGATGAGCCCAGCGTGGAGGAAACCATCCAGATTCTCAAGGGCCTGCGGCCGCGTTATGAGGCGCACCACAAGGTTCATTTTACCGATGCGGCCCTGGAAGCCGCCGCCCGGCTTGCCGCGCGTTACATCACTGGCCGGTTTTTGCCGGATAAGGCCATAGATGTGCTTGACGAGGCTGGGGCCAAGGTCCACATCTCGCTGATGACCCGCCCGCCGAAGCTTAAAAAGGCGGACAACAAAATCGCCGAGCTTAAACAGCACAAGGAAGAAGCCATCCGTACCCAGAAATTTGAAGAAGCCGCCCAATGGCGTGACCAGGAACGCGTGGAACGTGAAAAATTTGAAAAGGCAATTGCCAAATGGCGCAAGACCCAGGACAAGAAAATTATGGCACTGAAAGAGCCCGAGATCATGGCGGTAATCTCGCGCTGGACCGGCGTGCCTCTGGCGCGGTTGGACGAGAGCGAAACCAAGCGCCTTTTGAGCATGGAAAAAGAATTGACCAAATCAATCGTCGGCCAGGCCGAAGCGGTGGCGGCCATATCCCGGGCCCTGCGCCGTTCGCGCGCCGATTTAAAGGATCCCCGCCGCCCGATTGGCTCATTCATTTTCCTCGGCCCAACGGGCGTGGGCAAAACCCTGCTTGCCAAGGTGTTGGCGGAATATATGTTCAATGACCGCGATGCCTTGATCCAGCTGGATATGTCCGAATACATGGATAAGTTCATGGTTTCGCGCATGGTCGGTTCGCCGCCTGGTTATATCGGGCACGATGAGGGCGGACAGTTAACCGAGAAAGTCCGGCGCAAACCTTATTCCGTGGTTTTGTTTGATGAAATCGAAAAGGCCCACCCGGATGTCATGGATATCCTGCTCCAGATTTTGGAGGAGGGTATGTTGACTGACAGCCTTGGCCGGCGCGTAAGTTTTCGGAACACGGTTATAATCATGACCTCCAATTTGGGATCCAAATTTGCCAAGGGCACCGGCGGCCTGGGTTTCGGCAGCGGTGCCGCCGGTGCGCATATGGAAGGGTTGAAGAACCAGATGCTGGATGAAGCCAAGCGCGTGTTTAAGCCAGAGCTCTTTAATCGCATGGACGATGTGATTGTTTTCCGGCCGTTGAACCGCGATGATGTGGGGCTGATTTTGGATTTGGAATTAGCCCAGGTTTGCGCGCGCATGACGGCCAAGCATATTGCCATCCGGTTGAGTGCGGAAGCCAAAGCCTTCCTGGTTGAAAAGGGGTTTGACGAAACTTATGGGGCGCGACCTCTCCGCCGGGCAATCGAAAAATTTGTGCAAGACCCGCTGGCCGAGGATATCCTGGCCGGTCGACTTGGCGCCGCGCAGAGCGTCGAAGTTCGGCGTGCGGGGGACAAGCTGGTTTTTGTTCCCATGGGCGCGTCCGTTGCGGCGGACAAGCCCGCCGCCGTCGAAGTGCAAAAGGCAAAGTAAAAAACAGAATTGTCAGCATGATGGTATGACAAGCAGGGCGCAAAGACGCCTTTTTTGGTTCCGTGTTCTGGTCTGTCCATCGGCGGTCTTCCTTCTTTACGGGACTGCCCCTCGCATTTTTTAAGGGTTTCCTTATGATTGTCATCATCCGGTCCCTATCATGGTTGATGGCTTGCCTGTCAGCGTCCCAGGCTCGGCGTGTTGGTCAAGTCCTTGGGTGGCTGTTGGGGTCCGGGCTGCGCTTTCGACGCCGCGAAGTGCTCGCCGCCCTACAGCGCTGTTTTCCTGATAAAACGCCGGCGGAAATACGTGGCATTGCCAATGGCATGTATCGGCACTTGAGCACTTTGCTGATCGAAGGCCTGCGCACCGGTCATATGGATTTGGCCGCCCTGGACAAGGAGGTTGATTTTTCCGGCTTTGAAAAGGGCATGCAAATCCTGAGCCAGGGCCGCGGCCTGATTGTATTGACGGCGCATATCGGCAATTTTGAGCTGCTTGCCATGATGGCGGCGCTCAAAGGCGCGCCGCTGACGGTGATTACAAAGGCGTTAAAGCCCGTTTGGCTTAACGACTGGTGGATTGAAACCCGCGGCAAATTCGGCGTCAAGATGTTGCCGGCGCGCAATTCGTACCGCTATTGTCGGGAGACGCTAAAAGCCAACGGCATCCTGGGGTTTATCCTGGACCAGAACATGAAGCGTAATCGCGGCATTTTTGTAGATTATTTTGGCCGTCCGGCCTGCACCTCTCCCGGGCTCGCGCTCCTGAGCGCGCAAACCGGCGCCCCGGTTCTGCCGGTTTTTATGCTTCGCGAACCAGATGGCCGGCACCGGGTTTGCGTCTTCGATCCCCTGCCGGCACCGGCGCGCGCGGATCAGGATTCCATTCGCCAGGCCACGCAGGCTTACACGACAATCATCGAAGGATTTGTCCGGGCGCACCCGGAGCAGTGGATCTGGCTGCACCGGCGCTGGCGCACCCAACCGTTGGAAGAAACCAAAAGCGCAGAATGAAGAATACAGGATATGCAATCAGGAGCTCGGCGGTGCGTGTGATCCGGCTGCCGTCGAACCGTTGAGCCGCCCGGGCGTAAATCTTGCGTTAATGCGCGCCGCATTTTTTTGTTGCATTCCCGCGGGCATTCGCCTTTAATTCATCAGTTGCCGATAACAGTCATTTCTAACAGGAGAAAAGTTTTATGCAAATGTTTAACCGCGGTACCGGGGCGGTTGCCGTGCTTGCAATCAGCATGTTTGTTACTTCGGCTTTTGGCCAGGCAAACACCACCCCCACAGGTGATATTCCACCCTGGTATGTGAGTCTTGGCGGTGGGTACATTAAGTTTGAAGGTGATGAAGCCGTAAAGGGCAGTGGTTTTATCCAGTTAAAATTAGGCTATGATTACAACCCCCGCTGGTCGTTTGAAGGGTCCTTGCTTGTTTATCCGCAATTGAAGCGCAATGATGTCTACGATTATGATACCGGCGAGCCCGTGCTTCGGCCGGGTATAGACGCCGATTCTACCTTCGCGGTGGGAATTGCCGGCGATGCGTTGTTCCATCTGGTCGTGACCGAGGATCGGCACTGGGATCCATATTTGGTTTTAGGTTTGGGTGCGTTGTATTTACAGCACGAGAATGTGCAATGGCCGCGGGTTGATCCTAACTTGCGGTATGGCGCAGGGCTGGCCTACCATTTCAACCCGGAATGGGCGATCCGCCTTGATATGCTGGGAGTAATTGCGATTGCATCCGAGCGTGACGCATTCGAGTTTAATTGGCTGCCCTCCGTGGGTGTGAACTGGAAGTGGGGGGCGCATGTGCCCGCGAAATATATGGTTACCGGCGGTGCGCTGGACACCGATGGCGATGGCTTGACCGACCAGGAAGAGCTTCAGCTCGGCACCGATCCCAAGAATCCGGATACCGATGGTGATGGCTTGACCGACGGCGAGGAAGTGAAGGTTTATAAAACCGATCCGCTGAATCCGGACACCGATTATGATGCCCTGACCGATGGCGATGAGGTCTATAAATACAAGACAAGCCCGCTTGAGCGTGATACGGACAAGGGTGGCGTGGCCGATGGCCATGAGGTTAAAGAAGACAACACCAACCCGCTGGATCCTTCGGATGATTTGTTGCTCTTTACCCTGCATATTGAATTTGACACTGATAAAGCCGTCATCCACTCTGAATATTTCGGCGATCTGAACAAGATCGGTAAAGTCCTGGTTCGCGATCCCAAGGCCACGGCGCGCATTGAGGGTCATGCTGACAAGCGCAAGACATCCCAGGTTAAACACAACATGACGTTATCGGAGCGCCGGGCCCAGGCGGTGCGCAATTACCTGAACGAGCATTTCGGGATAGCGCTGGAGCGCATGATACCGGTTGGCTACGGTTTCAGCCGGCCCATGGCGCCGAATGATTTGATCAGCGGCAACGCTAAAAACCGGCGCGTGGAAGTCTATATTCGCAAGGGCGCCGAACTGCCGGACGCCGTGCCGGCTAAAACAGCCAATGTAAAACCGGTGGCAGCTGGATCAGTGTCCACCCCGGCAAAGGCTGCGACCCCGGCCGTTTCAGCCAAGCCCTGATAGGCGCGACTGTAGGCAATGGCCGGTTAGCTGAATAATGAGGGCCGCCCGTTTGGGCGGCCCTTTTTATGCCGTGGCCAAGTTTTAGTAACGGTTTGCGTGAACCTTCCCGCCGCTTCACAAGGTCGGGATCAGCCGACGGTCAGTGTCCACAGTCTACAGTCGTATTTTCTTCAGCGTGTTTTTCAAACGGTGTTTGCTGTCGTAGTACCAGAAGGGGATCCGCATCCACCATTTGAACCGGCGGCCGTTGTGCGTCAGGTATTGTTCCACGAAAATCAGCCGGCTCGGCCAAATGAGCGGATGGCAAAGACGCATCAGGTCACAGAGTCGCAGCCGCAGGCCAAGACTGCGCGGATAGAACCGGGCCCGCGCCGTATCAATCAACGCGAACTCCAATTTGCCCGATGATGCCCGGCGGGCCAGCAGGTTGCCGGCCGAAAGGTCCCGGAAATAAACGCCGCGTGTGTGCAGTTTCTGCAAAAACACCGCAATGGCCACATACCAATCGGTGGTCGAATATCCCTGGAAATCCTGTGCGCCTTTGCTGAACGCGTTGAAGACGTCGCGTGCTGACCAGGCCGGAGCAAACGCCTCGCAGATATAATAGCCTGCCTTGGTGTTGCCGGCTGACGCGCTGGCTGGCGCCAGGCACGCCAACGGTGTGGGCGTTTGCAATCCGCGGCGGAGCAGCTCCTGCGCGCCGTTCCAACTGCGCAGGGCCTTGTTGGGTTTGCCGTAATCCAGGGCCCGCCGGAAGATGCTGCGTGTTTTAAATTCTTTGATCACGATCGTGCGCCCTGGATTCCATGGTGCGTTTACGGACCAGACCATATTGCGCGAATCGCGCAATGTTTTTAATTTTTGACTGCCCCGGTCTATCAACGCTTCCGTCTTCGCCAGAGTTTTGCCGTTTAGGTCGTCAGCCCGGCTGCTCTCTGGTCTCTGACCGCTACCCGCTGTATTCGATTTGCGCAGCAAATCAATCAGTGCCTGGATATCCACGCGTTCCGTGTCATCCGCGGCCAAGTAGACGCCTGTCAGGCCCAGTACATTGCCGCCCGCAAGGACGATGTCGAAATCCCGGCCTGATTGCCACGCAAAGCGGAAGCCGGGGAGAATGGTTGGCCGTAAAGCGTGGAGCGTGGAGTGTGGAGTGGTTTCGACCTTCGAATGGTCGCGCTGCGGTGGTTGATTTTTGCCGGTCTTGCCGGCGCTTAACGTTTGGCGCGCGGCGTTCCATGTGCTTTCGGGCCACACCAGGAATACCGGGCTTTCGGAGAACATCCGGGGGGCGTCCGCCAGCATTTGGCCATCACGGCTATAGATTGCGGCCCGGGTGATTAGTTCGGGCGAGTAACAAGCGGCGGTGCTGGCGCCGTTGCCGTCGGTTGTCCAGACGGCGTGAAGAATCTGCTGAACTTCGGGAGCGTTGAGCGTGGAGCGTTGAGCGGCAAATGTGTTTTGACTTGCGTCCGCCAGTGTCTGCGATTTGCGGTCCGCCAATTCGGCGTGCGCAATTTTAAATTCTCCATGCAATTCAAACTCAAGTATTTCCAGGCCGTAGCCGGTTGCCAGCCGACGTTTGAATTTGGCCCCGGATAGCAAGCGGTTAACCGTTTGCAATGTTTTAAAAGCCGGGCGCAGGCGGTAGTTTTCGATTATCCCGCGTGCTTGCTCATAATAAGTCACGCGGGGAATTTCGGGGTATTCCGAGGTACCGTCATCAATTAAGCCTTCGCGTTGTCCGATCAGCGGCCCCCAATAAACGCGGGCCAGCGCGCCGGAGGCGGCAGCCAGGCAGACATAGCGAGCGAGATAATCGGCCTGTTTTTCCTCGACGTTTTCCAGGAAGCGGGCAATCCGGCGCAGGCTCCAGGTCACGTGTGTGCACATCAGAGCCGGCACGCCGGCCCATGCGCCAATATCCTGGAGCAACTGGGCTTTGCGTACCAAGTTAAAGCGTAACAGGTTGGCCAGGCGCCGTCCGGCGATTTTGTGGTCGAAAGCTTCCGGTTCCGTGGCGCGCTCAACAAAAAGATTATCGGTATGCACGCCGGGTGCCATACCGGCGCGCCGCAGTTCGCCAAGCCAGCCGGTGTTATAGGCCGGTTCAAAATCTGTGACGTTCGGTCCGGCAATTGGCAGGTTGCGGCCACGGGCTTCTTCCCAGGCGATTTGCCAGGCGGCAAAAAAACCGGCTGGTGTATACCCCGACCATTTGCGGCGGTTGCAGGTTGAGCCGATTTCGATCAAATCCACCCGGCTGCCGTAATGGTCCAACATGTTGCCGACAAACTCCCGCCAGCGTTCGGCGGTCTCCAGCCGGTTCAGCATTTTGCGGGCCTCTTCGCGCGGCTGTACCAGATGCAGGCAGATGTGGAAATTTTCGGCCAACAGGCGGTCCAGGAACCGTCCGGTAAAGGCTTCGCGATCAGCATAGGTGAAATCCAGGCGCACGTGGCGGATGCCGAGCTCATTTAAGCGGGCAATTATATAATCGTCGCACGCGCTTTCCGGTGCATTGGCCACGCATAAACCTAAAAAATCACCTGGCACTTGGGTCGCCTTGCGGGGCAGGTGGCCGGTAGCGCGGCGCCAGCGGCTGCCGCCGAAATAAGCCAATGTATGGCCAGCCATGCGGGCCGTTAACGTCAAGCTGTTGAGAGTTAATAGCACTTCGCCATTATGGCTGTTGTGCGGGCGCTTGGAAAGCTCTAAAACAGGCTATAGCCTTTCGAGAAAAGGGCAAGGTGGCCGAATTATTTAACGGTCGTCTTGATTGCATTTGCCATCGTCTGCGGATATATTGTTTCAACAGAAGGTTGTAGGCTGATTCTATTTGCCAGTCCGCAGTCCGTGGTCTTAATTTTGGAGGAGGGGAGTTCCTATGTCAGCGTGTCTGACTGATTTGCCGGAATGGATCGACTTGGCGGCGCATTATGCAGAAGTGCGTGGGGTGCACCTGCGCGAACTCTTTGCCCGTGATCCGCGCCGGGCCGCGCGCTTTACGATCTCCACGGAAGGTTTGTTGCTTGATTATTCCAAAAATCGTGTGACCGATGAAACTATGCGCCGGTTGATGGCGCTTGCCCGTGCCTGCGGGGTGGAAGCCGCGCGCGCGGCCATGTTTTCCGGCCAGCCGGTCAATCGCACGGAAAACAGGCCGGTCCTGCACGTGGCCTTGCGTAACCGGGGCAATACTCCGATTTATGTGAATGGCGTGGACGTCATGCCGGAGGTCAACCGCGTGCTGGCCAAGATGCAGGTGTTTGCGCATGAGCTGCGCTCCGGCGCGTGGCGCGGATATACGGGCAAACGCATTCGGGCCATCGTCAACATCGGCATCGGTGGTTCGGACCTTGGCCCGGCCATGGCCTGTGAGGCTTTGAAAGCCTATGCCCGGCGGGATTTGACCGTGCGGTTCGTTTCCAATGTTGATGCCACGCACATTGTGGAAGCCACGCGCGACTTGGATCCTGCGGATACGTTGTTCATTATCACTTCCAAGACCTTTACCACGCAGGAAACCATGACTAATGCGCAGACCGCGCGGGCCTGGTGCCTGGCGGCGCTGAAAGATGAAAAAGCCGTGGCGCGCCATTTCGTGGCGGTATCCACCAATGCGCAGGAAGTGGCTCGTTTTGGCATTGACCCCCAAAATATGTTCGAGTTCTGGGATTGGGTGGGGGGGCGCTACTCGCTTTGCTCGTCGGTGGGTTTGGCTCTGATGGTGGCCATTTCACCGGAGCATTTCCTGGCGATGCTGGACGGGTTCCATGCCATGGACCTGCATTTTGTACAGGCGCCGCTGGAAAGCAATATGCCTGTGATTCTCGGGCTTTTGGGTATCTGGTATAATAATTTCTTCGGGGCCTCTACCCATGCGATCCTGCCCTACGATCAATACCTATGCCGGTTGCCAGCCTATCTCCAGCAGGCCGATATGGAAAGCAACGGCAAGTCGGTTGACCGGCAAGGGCGTCCGGTCGGTTGGCAAACCGGGCCGATCATCTGGGGCGAGCCGGGCACCAACGGCCAGCATGCCTTTTACCAGCTGATTCACCAGGGCACCAAGCTGGTTCCGGCGGATTTCATAGGGTTTGGCCGGTCGCATAATCCGGTTGGCGATCAGCATGCCAAACTGATGGCGAATTTTTTGGCCCAGACCGAAGCCCTGGCGTTTGGGCGCACTGTGGATGAGGTAACGGCGCAGGGGGCGCCATCTGCGCTCATACCGCACAAAGTGTTCGAGGGTAACCGGCCGACTAATACGATCCTGGCGGATGAATTGACGCCTGCCGTGTTGGGCGCGCTGATTGCGCTTTACGAGCACAAAATTTTTACACAAGGCGTGATCTGGGGCATTTTCTCGTTCGACCAGTGGGGCGTGCAATTGGGCAAGGAGCTCGCCGGCAAAATCCTGCCGGAGTTGATTTTGCCGACAGAGCCGGAACTGCGGCACGACAGCTCTACCAATGCGCTGATTAGGAAATTGCGCGCTATGATGGAATGAAGATGGCTGGAACTTAAAAATGGTTTTTTGCCAAAGCTCAACCCGAACCGGATTTTAGATGTCGTTCTAATTTTTGAGCCTTGTGGTCTTCAGCAAGTGAGATTCACGTTTTAACCGCCAAAGACGGTATTTGGAATTGTGCGGCCAGTGCCAGTTGTTGTGTATGGCCAAGCGTCGGTTAAAGTCGCTGGTAATGCCGATCTGGATAACGAACACTTTGAAGAAGACAAACAATCTTCATGACCTGTCCGCCTGCGCGTAAAGCGTCGGCTGGAGCGAGCGAAGGGATTTGAACCCTCGACATCTACCTTGGCAAGGTAGAGCTCT
>CAYYBV010000014.1:7454-18999 GCA_964469675.1 uncultured Verrucomicrobiota bacterium | reverse complement strand
GGGAAGCGGCCTTCGATGAATTCTTGCAGGGCGGCCAATCCAACGGCATGGCTTTTGAATGGCTGCGAACCGTCCTTAAAAACGAACCGTAAAACCGGCGCGCGGACTCAATGTAATTCCGAGACCGGCGTCATAAAAGGTAAATTATGAAAAACCGATTGATCATCATGCCTTGCACCGCCCTGTTGTTCATCAGCGCCGGCTGTGTCACGATGCAGGATTCCAGCGAGGTGACACAACAGCAGGAGGACATGTTGTTGCTCAAGGAAGACCTTAACCGCACCAAGGGCAAACTGGAAACCATGGAGATGGAATACCAGCGCCTCGTGCGCGAGCTGGATGCCATGCAGGGAGCCGCCGTAAACTCCAAAGGCACGGCAAGCGCCACCCAGGCGCGTATCGACGAATTGGAGCGCCGCCTGAATGTCTTGGAAAGCACCCGCGCCAAGGACCGGCAGGCAATTGTGGACCAATTAAGCGGCAAGATGGCCGAAATAATTAGCGATAAGCCCACGGGAAAATCAGCCTCAAAAACGAAATCGGCACCGACGAAAACCGGCCAGACCACGACAACCGGTTACGAGCATGTCGTCAAAGACGGTGAAACCTTGTCGGCCATCGCCATTGCCTACAAGGTAAAGACCGGCGTCATTATCGAAGCCAATAAACTGCAAAGCCCTTACACATTAAAAACGGGCCAGAAACTTTTTATCCCACGGCCTTGAGTAGCTGGTCAGGCGCTGAAAAATTTTTCACCGGGCGCCGTTCCATTTGCCATTGGGCACATTGCGGCAGGGCCGGCTGGAGACCGCCACATACACGCCCTCCTCGCCCAGCAAGCGCTGGAGCTCCCGAATCAGCGTTTGGGAAGGATTTACGTTGTAAGCGCGCTCGGTGCTCACAAAAACTTCCGCGCCTTTCTGATACTGCAGGCAAAAAACAACCGGGATGGGGCCCGGCTCGGATTTCAAAAGTTTTTTGATGGTCAAAAGCACTTCCGGCTGGGCATGGGCGGCGGGCAGATGCAGGCTGATGCGGTCGGTAAACCAGCGGGGCACCTGGTCAAGCGCATACATTTCGTAGATCTTCAGTTTGACAGCGTCTTCGTTTTTATCCACCTGGCCACAAACCATCACCGGGGTGCCTTCCACCAGCAGCGCCTGGTATTCCTGGTAGGGCGCCGGAAAAACGACCGCCTCCACGGCGCCTTCAACATCCTCGATCTGGATCACGGCAAAGGGCTCCTTCTTGGCCCTGGTGAATTTTTTATCCACCTTGGCCACGATTCCGCCCACGCGGGTGACGGTTTCGTTTTCCAACGCGTTAAGTTCCGCCACCGTCGCCAACCGATAGCGCCGCAAGAGCGGTTCGTGCTGCGTAAGCGGATGTCCGCTCATATAAATTCCCAGCAACTCTTTTTCCGCAGTCAACAGTTCATTCTCATGCCATGGCGGGCAGTCCGGCAGGGATTCCGGTGTGTCGCTGGGAATAGTGGCTGCCGCCTGATCAAAAAGATTGCCCTGCCCCGTCTGCCGATCGCTCTGGATGGCGGCGGCACGGGCCAGGCCCAGGTCTATGCCGGCAAACAATCTGGCGCGGTGCGCCCCAAAAGCATCACAAGCACCACACCGGATAAGCGTTTCCAACACCTTGCGATTGACGACCCGGGCATCCAGGCGCACACAGAAATCAATCAGTCCGCGGAAGGGGCCATTGGTTTGTCGCTCCCGGACAA
The DNA here is from genome assembly GCA_964469675.1 of uncultured Verrucomicrobiota bacterium. Classification (GTDB taxonomy): domain Bacteria; phylum Verrucomicrobiota; class Kiritimatiellia; order JAAZAB01; family JAAZAB01; genus VSJD01. The sequence continues at coordinate 17,264 of CAYYBV010000014.1, read as the reverse complement.
TGGCCTCGGCCGCCTGCTCCCCGATGTTCTTGATGCCGGCCAGCCCATAGCGGATGGCACCCTTCTGCGGCGCAAAACGAACGGCGCTGACATTGATGTCCGGCGCAAGGATTTCAAGGCCCATGGTCCGGACTTCGTTCATGAAAACCGGCATTTTGTCCGGCTTGCCGATTTCACTGGAAATCAAGGCCGCCATGAATTCCTCCGGATAATGGGCTTTCAGATAGGCGGTCTGGTAGGCAATCACGGCATATCCGGCGCTATGGGACTTATTAAAACCGTAACCGGCAAATTTGGCAATGTTGTCAAATATTTTTTGCGCCTTGCGCGGCGGCATTTTACAGGTCTTGTGACAGCCGGCCACGAAAGTGGCGCGCTGTTTCTCCATGCCTGCCTGGTTTTTCTGACCCATAGCGCGGCGCAGAATATCACCCTGCCCCAGGGAATAACCGGCCAGCTGGTGCGCCGCCTGTTGGACCTGTTCCTGGTAAAGCATTATCCCGTAGGTTTCCTCCAGGATGGTCTTGAGGAGTGGATCGTCATAGACGATTTTCGCCGGGTCGGCCTTGCACTGCACATATTGTTCAAGCATGTGCATGGGGCCCGGTCGGTAGAGCGCCACCATGGCAATCAGGTCTTCGATTTTATCCAGGCCAATCCGCCGCACCAGGTCGCGCATCCCGCCGCTTTCCAACTGGAACACACCGATCGTATCACCGCGCTGGAGCAGCTCAAAAGTTTGCTTGTCGTCCATGGGCAACTGATCAAGATTTATGGCTACGCCCTGGGTCTCAAGCACCAGCTTGATAGTTTCATCAATCACCGTAAGCGTTTTGAGTCCCAGGAAATCCGCCTTAAGCAGGCCAAGCGCCTCGACGTGGCCCTTGCTGAACTGGGTGATAATCTCGCCTTCCTTGTCGCGCGTGAGCGGCACCAGTTCAACCAGCGGGCGCCGGCCAATTACAACCCCCGCGGCGTGTACGCCGGCATTACGCAGGAGGCCCTCGAGGACATAGCCATAGTCCAGGATTTTTTTGGCGTTTGCATCGTTTGCGTTTGCTTTTTTCAGTTCGGGGTTGGCCTTCAAAGCTTCTTCAAGCGTAATATCGGAAACGCCCGGGATCATGTCCGGAATCATTTTTGCCAGGCGATCGCACTCCGGCAGCGGGATCTGCAGGGCGCGGCCGACATCGCGAATCACGGTCTTGGCGCCCAGCGAGCCGAAAGTAATGATTTGGGCCACGTTTTCCCGACCATATTTCTGTTTAACATACTCGATTACTTCCCCTCGCCGGAACTGGCAGAAGTCGATGTCGAAATCCGGCGGGCTTACGCGCTCCGGGTTAAGAAAACGTTCGAAAATCAGGTTGTAGCGTAGGGGGTCAACGCTGGTAATCCCCAAGGCATAGGAAACCAGACTGCCGGCGGCCGAGCCGCGCCCCGGCCCCACCGGAATTTTATTTTCATGCGCAAAGCGCACAAAATCCCACACCACCAGGAAATAACCGATAAACCCGGTTTTTTCGATGACCGCGATCTCGTAATGCAGGCGCGTGATAATCCCGCGCTCGCGCTCGTCCTTGGGCTGTTCGGGATCGGCAACCCCATAGCGCCGGCGGATGCCTTCGCGGCAGAGATGGATAAGATAACTCTTGGGTTCAAAGCCCGCCGGAACGGCAAAAGTGGGATAATGCGACTCCTGGTTCAGGCTGAGTTCCACGTTACAGCGGCGGGAGATTTCCACGGTGTTGTGCAAGGCCTCCGGCGCTATACTAAAAAGTTGCGCCATGGCCGAGCCGCTTTTAAGATAAAATTCCGACGAACCGTATTGCATCCGCCGGGGATCGCTCATCACCGTGCCAGTCTGGATACAAAGCAGAACCTCATGGGCCGCGGCATGGCCCTTTTCAAGGTAATGCACGTCGTTGGTAGCAACCAGCGGCAGTCCGGAACGTTTTGCCAGGGCCAGCATCCCTTTGTTAACAACCGCCTGGTCAGGCAGGCCGTGGTCCTGGATTTCCAGGTAAAAATTATCCTTGCCAAGAATCTCGGCGTATTCACCGGCCGTGCGCGCCGCACGCGCATCGTCGCCTGACAGCAGACCCTCCGCCACACGTCCTTTAAGGCAGGCCGAGAGGCCGATCAACCCCTTGCTGTAGCGCGCCAAAATTTCACGGTCAATGCGCGGTTTGTAATAGTAACCCTCCAGGTGCGCCGCCGTAACAAGGCGAATCAAGTTGGCATAGCCGGTTGCATCGGCAGCCAGGAGAACCAGGTGGGCAGCGCTTGTCCGAGGTCCGTCCGTCTTGCGGTCCTTACGGCTGCCGGGCGCCTCGTAAACTTCGCAGCCGATTATCGGTTTGATGCCATTGTCGCGGGCAGCTTTATAAAACTCCACCGTGCCGAACATATTGCCGTGGTCGGTCATGGCCACGGCCGTCTGCCCGTTTTTCTTGACGGCCTCCATCAGCGGCTTGATCCGGCAGGCGCCGTCCAGCAGACTGTAGCTGGTATGCAAATGCAAGTGGACAAAAGGCGTGGTCATGATTGTAACCCGAAGCACGGGAATTGGCCGCCATGGGCGGATCCGCCTACGGCGGTAAAAGTTGTGACCGCGATCCGGATATCACCGCTGTCACGCCAGCATGATCCGGGCCAAACCGGTCACGATCGCCACGGAATCTTAAAATACAGGCCATCCGGTCAGCGTGAAATTTCCTTGAAGCTCAAGTCGTCCAGCATAAAATTGACATCACCTTCCGGCAACTGAAAAGAAAGATTATAAAAAAGATTGGTGGTCCACTGCTGAGGCGCCTTAAAGCGATAGGACTGTTTTTGCCAGGAGCCCGAGGGCGTAATTGTGCCGGAAACACCACGGCCCGCACTCTGCGCGTCGTGCTCTTCCGTCGCCTCCGATACCAGCTCGCTGCTTGCCATACTCCAGCGAACCGGCCCGCCGATAAGAATGGCTGAGAGTGAAAACTCGTAGCTGCACCCGAGCTTCATTTTGACGATATTACCGTGGTTCGCAACATAAATTGTACGCGCGCCGATCTTATCTCCATTCCACCCTGGATAATCGTGGATATACCGAAAATACGCGAAATAGTTACCAGCCTTCGGACGAATCGGCTCGCTACCGGCACGTAAAACCAATTCCTTTTCGGCGCTGAGCAGGAAGGCGGAATTACAGCCACCGCCATGGACCGTATAGCCTGCCGGCGCCAGCATGTCCTTTTCCGTATCCGTGCCCTTAATCGATTCCGCCTTGGGAAAATTTGGTTCGGTTTTGGAGCCCTTGTTCAGGGCAATGTAGATCTTGCCGTTTACGGACCCCAACAGCAGGTCGAAGAGCCCGTCATCGTTCCAGTCACAGGGATAAAGGAAAGACATCGCGCTAAAAACTTCCTTGCCGCCGATTTTGACCAGACCATCAAATTCCAAGACCGCCGGGGTAGCCGTGGTTCCGCGCAGGGCTACCACCATGGCGCCAACCTCCATGGCCTTCTTGGTGCCCTTGTGCAAACGGATTTGCCCCGTACGTGTCCCAACGATCAGGTCAGGCAGGCCGTCACCATTATAATCCACAACAACGGGCGTTAACTGCTCCGTGCCTTCACCGTAGGCCAGGTAGAACATGCGATCTTCAAGAAATATCGGCCGTCCGCGCGAGCCGTTATTCAACAGCAGACGCACGCTGTTGGCCGAGTAGGTGCCATCACCGACAAGCAGATCGGGTTTGCCGTCCTTGTTCCAGTCCGTCACCCAGGGGGCAAGGTTATTACCCAAGATCATGGCCTTTTTGCCCATCTGCAACGCCGGCAGGCTATTCTTGCCGGCGCCGCCATAGCGCGGGATACCCATGCTCTGGGTAAACTTCCATTTCATGTTCGATCCCTGGTTTTCCAACAGCACAATTGAGCCGCCGGCCGTGCCGATTAACACGTCCATATCGCCATCCCCATCCCAATCGCAAACATGGATTTTTGAGCCACTACCGAGATATGTGTGCATAAACGTGCCGGTAGTAAATTTCGGCTTTCCCTTTTCGCCTGAATTCAGGTAAATCCAGAGAAAGCCTCGCATATCGCTGACGACCAGATCTTTCAGGGAATCACCATTCATATCCACGAAGTTAGGGCTGGGCGGCATGCGCGTCCCCACCATCCTGCCGACATCGTTCAAAACCGTCACATTGCCCTCAAAAACATGCAGATCGCCGGCCGCATCCACACCGTCCCAGTAATTAGCCAACTTCACTGTTTTCTCACCGCTGAAATTATCCGGGAAAAGATTAGCGCTCTGCCCGGCCATAACGCCCGCCGCCGGCGACGGACCGGCTGCTTGCGCGCCGGTTTTGGGCGCATTACTTTGCGCGCAGACCAGCCAAGGTAACACCCAGGCTATTAGGAGCAGCAGCTTGCGCGTGCGAATAAAATTAACCTTGCTGTGTATATAGGCCCTCATGACTATTTCGATAATCTTAACCCGCTCTTTTTTGTGGTTATGTGCTTGACGCCCGGCTTGTCGGCTTTTTTCTCTGCTGGCGCATTGGTAACAGTTATCTCGGCGTTCGTTCCCAAGGAGCCCGCCGGCGCGCTTTTTTTGTCCGCGCCGATAGTCAGCTCCTTGGGCAACAGCATCAAATCGCGTTGGTATCGCGTCAATAAGTGCACAACGACATTGATGCCAAATTTGTAAATGTCACGCGTGGTTTCATTGGAAACATTCCGGTAGTAGGAATTGTTAAGATGGGGGCCATACACATAGCTCCAAATTGCTTTACCCTCGGGCGTTTTGCGAATGAAGATTTTGTTCGTTATGATTTTGCCTTCCTTATTGAGGCGCGCCTCCCAGAAATGGCCGTAGCCGTTCAGGGTATAGATTACCGCCATCTTGCCCCCGATCGTGATCATTTCAATCGGCTCGTGAAAATAATTCATGCCCGAAGGCAGGCCGATTTTGTCGAAGAAGGTGTCGAACACTTCATGATTTTCCGGGATAATCTCGAAATCACGGTCGGGCATGACGCGCTTCATTTCCCTGCGGAAGGCGAGATCAAACCGGGAGCGGCGTCCGGCCAGGGCGCTGTCGGCCCAAACGGCGCCACCCAGCATGAGATAGTCGCGCAAGTTTTTTACCTCATTTTCAAGGAAATGAAAATCTTTATGGCCGGTCAGATAAACAAATGGCGGCTTGAGCGTAAAAAGCTGATCCGTGCCGATATCCAGCACTTCCGGCAGCACTTGGGCATCAATCCGATTATTGGACCAGGCCCGGATTTGGAGCATCATGTTATAGAGCGCGCCCGGATTGCAATTCCAGTCGCCGTCCTGGTACTTGGCCTGAAATATTGTGAACTTGGCCCGCGTGCTCTTCTTGGAGCCCGAGACATTCCAATCTTTCTGGAACTTGGCCACGCCCTGGAGTCGCGCGATACGGGCGCTTTCAATCTTTTTGCTCATATCGGTCTGGATTTTGACTTCGGCCATGGCCACCGCCGGCATGACATTCGGCGTCTCGGCGCGGACAAACGAGGATGGCGCCGCAACGGTAATGCGGGTCACATCATTTTTAACGGCCGACGCCGTAGTGCTTACCTTGACCTCCTTGGTTTGCGCCTTCGTCTCCTGTTTGGGCACCGGCGGCGGCGGCGGCGCCATCGGGGGCAGCAGCAGGACTGACCCTTCATCAAACGAGCCCTTGATAGCGATATAGGATGATACCTGATAACCGGCAAAGATCATGAGCAGCGCAAGGTAGAAAACCAACGAAATAAGAAAATACCTGCTGCGGAGCAACGGCAGCAACAGCCGCCAGATTCCCTTGCGGGTCTCCATCGATTTTTCCAGCGCTTCGACTTTATGTTCAAGATCGAGGGACATGCGCGTAATCTTTTTACTGATTGGCAAAGAATGACAGGTTTTTCACGCCGGCCGAAGCACAGGCCGCCAGAACATCGACAATTCGTTTCTGCCGCACCTTCGGCTGCGGGTGAATGACCACCGGTTGTTTATCGCCAAAGAGCGTAATGCACTGTTTCAGCTTGGCCTGCAAGTTTGGCAAGAGCCGGTCATCCGCACCGCCGACGGGCTGCTCATTGCAAAACACCTGCCCGTTTTCAGCGATGGCCAGGGTCAGCTCCGCAGGCAAGGATTGGGCCGCGGCGGTGGCATTGCCAGGCATCATCAAGCCGAGATACTTTTCCTCTATCTTGATCTGGGATGATGCCATGAAATAGAGCAGGAGCAAAAACGTACAGTCCATCATCGGCCCCATCTGCAACTCGCATACCTCGTCTTTTTCTTCCCTGAATTTCATGGCACAGCAGTTCCCTCAGTCTTCTTTTTCCACAGTTGAAAACATCATGTTCGGCACATTGGCGGCAGCCACGGCCGCCATGACCTGCTGGGTGAATTCATAGGGCACCCGCCGGTCAGCGCGCAAGACAACCCGGAAGCTTGCATTTTTTCCCACCTTGGCGCTTTTTTCGATCATCGGCGTCAGATCCATTGGATCGCGCACAGCGAGCACGCCGACTTTATAGGTGGGCTCATAAAGTGATTCGTTCCATTCAATGTCCACGATAAAACGGCCGGACTCGTCCTTTTCCACAATGCCCTGATGGGTACCTGGCAGCTTAACATCCTTGCTGATCCGCACCATGTCAATCGTGCTGACCGAAACAAAATAGAGAATCAACAGGAATACGCAGTCCATCATCGGCCCCATCTGCAGCGCGCAGGCCTCGTCATCTTCGGCCAACCATTTTTTACTCATACCGTCCTATTCCCAATCCAATTCCGAGTTGCAATGCGGGCATTTCTTATCACCCACCGTTACTTCCTTGGAACAATTCGGGCAGGCCACATGCTCCACTTTGGCCGGGGCGGCCGCGGCGGTGGCGGACTTGGCGGCCGTAGCGAGCGCGGCCTTGCCGGTTGATGATTTTTGGGCGCCCGCCCCGGCCGTCTTGCCGCCGCCAAGATAAGCCATGCGCATCTCCTTGGTCACAATCACCAGATCGGCCGGAATGTTGTCGAAATCAATTTCATCAATCAGGATGGTCAGGCGCCCTTGCACATATTCCATCAATTTCTTAATGCGATTGCCAAGAATGTAATACGCGCACAAAGCGGGAATGGCAATAACCAGGCCCGCGTAGGTAGTGACCAAAGCCGTGCCGATATCACCGGCCAACTTGCTCGGATCACCCACGGCGCCGCTAAAGGCCATGGAATTAAAGGCGCCAACCATGCCGGCGATCGTTCCGAACAAACCGAGCAAGGGCGAAATAGTGGCATTGAGATTAATATAGGCATTTTTATTTTTAAACGCATTGCTTTCGCTCGCCGCCGCCTCCATGGCGGTGTTATCAAAAGCCTCGCGGCCATTGGGTAGTTTTTCGAGTGCCGCGCACAAAATCCGCGTGATAACACATGAATTCTCCATGCCTATTTTCCAGGCTTTCTGGTAATCCTTGACCATCAAAGTTTGATATAACTGCTGAACAAGTTGCGGGGGACACACAATGCGCACACGCAACTTCATGAGCATCTCGATGATAATCGCCGTGGCCCAGACGGCCGTGCCCAGCAGCGGCCACATGGTCGCTCCGCCCTGCCGCCAGTAGTCCATGAAGGTTTCCGGCTTCTTGTTCTTGTCATCCACGGCCGGGGCGGCCTTCTCGCCGGTGGTGGTCGTGGCCGGCGCCTGCGCGTAGGCCGTCGTTACAAAACTTAAGCCAACCCATTGCGCCGGAGCGCCCAGCACCAGACCGATTACCATCATCGCCATTGAAAAACGAAGCCAGCGTGTTTGCATCGCATTCCTCCAAAATAACTTACGGTTCATTCGCATGTTTAGATCCCGGCCAAAGCGACTTGCTATTTTTTTTAATAACCCGGTTAGCTTTGCTGGCGGGCGTTGCTGGGCACACTGCGAACTTTTTTGCGCAGCTCGATGGCCCCGGTGGCAAACGGCGAAGCCGGATAATTATCCACCAACTCGGCTAACAGTCCTTCGGCCTTGGCATTCTGTCCGGATGCGGCCATTAATTTGGCAGCCCGAAAAAGGGCTTCCGAATAGAAGGGTTCCTGGGGATACAGGCCAATCACATGCAAATAGCCGTCAAGCGCGGCGGCCGGGCGCGCAAGACCTTCCTGGCATAGTCCGATCCCAATATAAATTTCGGCGGCATATACCATCTGATCCTTGTCCGGCTTCAGTTGCTTGTCAAAAGGCTCCGCCAGTTCCATAAATTTAGCGAGCGCCGGTTCATAATTCTTTTTGGCCAGCTCAACCTGGGGCAAGCCGACGGCAGCGACCAGGCTGAGTGGATGATCCGGATAGGTCTGCAGAAAGGTCTCGAAGGTTTTGACGGCGGCCGCATAATCCCCAGAACGCAGGCTGGCGCGGCCTAAATAAACCATCCCCTTGGCGGCCCATTCCGTATCCAACCCCAGATACTGCATCATGACCTTATCAAGGTTCAACTTGGCATTGCGCATATCGCCTTTTTCGTAGGCGTCAATCCCGTTCACCACGCTGGGGGGCGGCGCCACCGTCAGCTGGACAACCCCGGCGCGGGGCACGGTAACTTGCCCGCCCTGGGCCAACTGGACGCGGATACCGGCGGCGTCCACGGACAGGACCCGGCCCCGGAAAGTTTGCGTCTTGGTCACAACCACATCTTCCGACCAAACCGGCGCGCAAGCCAGCACAAAGCCAACGGTTAAGAGCACCATTACGCATAATCGTTTTGGACGCATTTTTACTCTCCCGTTTTATCCCGGCCGGTCAGCGCGCAAACCCCATCCGCACATTTGTTTAGGCGGCGCAAACCGGACAATGCATCTCCCGTTCAAATCACGGAACTTCACCGCCCGGCGCACACAATATACGCAATAAATGCAGGAATAATTTAATCTAGTTTCTAAAGGAGAAAGATAGCTTCATTTACGTTAAGGTGTCAAATATAATAATCTGGCAATTTTCAATAAAAAGTGCAAAGCTTAAACAATTCAAAAGTAATTTTACGCCTTGGTGTAATTTTGCCCTCGGGCGGACCATGGCGCTATTGGGAAAAAGTGATCGAACGGAGGCATGTTATGAACATAAGCATTTTCAAAAAGGTTCTGGCCGGCATGGTGTTCCTGTGCTTGGCAGCAGCCGCCCCGGCAGCCCTCGACCGGTTGGACGAACTGGCTACCGACGGCGAAGAGCACATGCGCGCCGGCCGATATGCCGCAGCCATCAAGGTCTACGAAAAAATTGCGGAAAATCCCACCTACGAAAGCATTCTTGCCGTTAAATTTGACCTGGCGTGGGCCTATTATCTAACCGGCGCTTTCGACAAAGCCATACCGATATTCACCGATCTTTCCGGCGTCAAAGCGCCCAGCCCGGCGGTTAAGGCCCAGGCCTTGTTCCTGCTGGCCGACTGTTATGCCCGGCTGGCCGCCTCGCAGGATGAAAAAAATACCGACCGCAAAAAAAATCTCAAGAAGGCACTGGAGCTGCATACCGCGTTCCAGGAACAAAACCAAAAGAACGCAAACATACCCCAATCCCTCTACGGACGCGGATACGCTTATTTTTTAAACGGCCAATACGTCGAGGCCGAAGCCGACCTGAAAAACCTGATGCGCTTATATCCGAACAGCACGGCGGGACAGGACGCCAACTATCTCCTGGCAAGCGTCTACGGCCAGCAGGGGGTTGACCAAATCAAGGCCGGCCGGAAAGACGAAGCTAAGCGTTTCATGGACAAGGCCCGCGATATTTTCAGCCGGTTGACCAAGGCACAAG
>CAYYBV010000014.1:0-7444 GCA_964469675.1 uncultured Verrucomicrobiota bacterium | reverse complement strand
ATGTTCGCACTCGCAGAAACCTGGTTCAACGCCGGATTGTATAGTGAAGCCATCAGCTCGTTTCGTGAAGTCCGCAGCCAAAAAGAAGTCCTGCAAATCCTGCAGGGCCAAATTAACAAGGCCCAGGCACAATTCAGTGCGCAATTCGGACGGCAAGAGGATACGACTTTCAGCAAGGGCGAGCTGGGTCGGCTCAAATCCCAGTGGTCCGCGGTCAGCGAAAGCGCGGATTTGGCGGCGGCCAGTTATTTACGCATTGCCCAGGCCTATTTTGAAATGGGCGAATACGATGTATGCCGCGTAATCTGCAAGCACCTGCTCGATTTTACCACGGACGAGCGCAAGCAGCAGATTCATTACATGCTGATCAACACTTACCTCAAGGACGAAGATCCCGTCAGCGCGGCCCGCGCCATGGAAGATTTCCAGCAGAGCTTCGGTGCCGATGTGCCCATGGCGGACACTGTCAGCCTGGCCATTGGCCAGTTATACCTGCGGCAGGGCACGGAGCAAGGCGTAGGCAACGCCCTGGCGCAGTTTACCAAAAGCATCGAGGAATACCCAGACGGCAGCGCGCTCGGGGATGCGCTCCATCTCAAATTTACGGCGGAATATGTGCTTAACCAGCACACACAGGCCGTGCAGACGATCACCAATTACATGACCAGATTCCCGCAGGGCAAGGCAGTGCCTACCGCGCTTTATTACAAGGCCATGTGCCTGCTGGAGCTGAACCAGCCAGACGAGGCGCTGAAAACCATTGACCAGGTTATCAAGCAGTTCCCGCAAAAAACCGAGACCTTCGACGCGGTGGACGAGGTTTTCTATCAAAAAGGCGCCATGCTCATTAAGTTGAAAAAACCGCAGGAAGCCATCACCCATCTGGAAGCTTTCCTGGAGCGCTTCAAGAACAGCAAACTGCGTCCGGAAGCCATGTATCAACTTGGCATCGCCTTAAACGCAGCGGGGCAGACGGACAAGGCCCAGACCGTCTTGGAGGGTATCGCCCGGCAATATGCGGATAACAAGATCGCGCCAATCGCCCTGTACCAGATTGCGGTGATCTATTACGAGAAAAAGAATTGGGCCCGCATGGCCGAAGCCCTGGAAACGCTGATCCAGGTTTGCCCGCAGAGCGAACAGGTGCCGGACGGTTTTTTCTGGCTGGGCTTTATCGCCCGGCAGGACGGAAACTTTGACGATGCAGCTGATTACTACACGCGCTGCGTGGAAACCAAACCGGATTACAGCCAGGCGCCGGATTGCTTGCTGTCCGTCGCCTTGTCATACAAGGATAAGGCCGAAAAAATGGGCCAGCCCATGGTATTATCGGAAGAAAAACGTGCGTTATTCCGCGCCGCATTATACGACGCCGCTTACGCGTTCGAAAACCTGCTGGCCAATTACCCGGATTCCGACCAAGCGCAGGAGGCAATTCCCGGAATGGCCAAGGCTATTTTTGACCTTGTCAATTACAAGCAAATCAAAGAAGCCGAAGGGCACCGATTCTTTAGCGAGGCGGTCGCGCGCCACAAAGGTAACGCCACTCTGACGGCACAGATTTTGTTTGGCCACGGTAATTTCTGCATGCTGAATAAGCAAACCGCACAAGCCCTGGAAGTCTTTAAACAGGCACTGGCCACCCAGCCAAACGTGCGGCTCTCGCCGACCTTACTGGCCAGCTATGCCGAGGCGCTCAAGGAGGCTGACGCGCCCGCCGAGGCGGAAAAAATTTACAAAAAGATCGTTGCTGATTTTCCCGACGATCCACGCGCGCTCGCACCGGCCTGGTTTGGCCTGGCGGACATAAAATTCCGCCAGAATGATTTTGTCGGCGCCAAGACGGCTTTCGAAAAAGTCATTCAAGACTTCCCCTGGTATGAGCCCGGCAAGCAGGGTAAAGTCAAGCTCGCCCAGATTTTAGAAAAGAACAAGGATTATGCCCGCGCCGAGGCAATGTTCACCGACGTCTGGAAACAGGAAAAAGGCGAGGCGCGCATCGGCGCCATGCTGGGCGTGTCGCGTTGTCAGCTGGCCCAAGTCCAATCCGCAAACAAACCGGCCAATTGGCAGGAACTCATCCGGGTATGTTCCGAAAACCTGACCAAGATCATCGTTCTATACGAGGCCTACCCAGATTACTGCGCGGAAGCCTATTTGCTACAAGGCCAAGCTTGCGAGCTGGTCAACGACCCGGCCAAAGCCAAGGAAATGTATTATAAAATCACGACAGATTACAAAAACTTCCCGGCGGCCAAGCCCGCGGCCGCGCGCCTGCAGGCCCTGGGTGGCTACACGCCGCCGGTGGCACCAGGAAAGTAATTCCGGGCAGATTTTTGGTGGCGCTACCAAGCCCGAATGGATGCTGTCATGCTAATGTAGTGTTTCAAAATACTGCATTAGGCACGTTTTTTATTTTTCACGGCCAGCACCATGGCGATTTCTGGACAGGTCAAAGGCGAATCATATTTGGTGCAGTTGATGCAGCCCATGTAGAGCTTGTGCATCAGCGTTTCCTTGGCAACCTCGTTAAAGCCAAACTGGCGGAAGAATTCCGGCGTAAAAGTCAGCACCACGATCTGCGCGGGATAAAACCGCTTGATCCGCTGAATTACCGCCTTCACCAGGGCCGAGCCGATCCCCTTGTGTTGATAATGGCGGCTGACCGATACCGACTTGATTTCAATGGATGGGTCACGCGCCTTGCCGATTTCCGGCAAAATTTGCCAGGCAGCCGTGCCGATGATCCGCCCCCGATCCTCGCATACCAGAAACCGGTCTATGTTCTGCACAATATCGCTGATGGCACGCGGCATCACCTCGCGGGGATGCTCCTTGATTAACGTGTAAATGGCAACGGCATCTCCAAAACCAGCATGGCGAATGATCTTGGTCACATTCTTTTTCATAATTGGAATTATCCTCCTTACTCGGAATATACCTTCACGCATAACCCTGCCCCGCCTAAAGCATCCGCGGGGCGGGGTTGGCCGGCGGGCCGGACCGCGCTTCTTCAGAATGATGGATAGCATGCGCACATCGGCTTGGCGAGAAAAAATACAAGCTGGCGCGCAGGCAGCGCTTGACAACCAACCGCGACGATTTTATGATATACACTGATCGCTTGGCCATACTACGTTTTAACTTTGCACGCAATTCGCGAACATGACATTCCGCCAAATGCCGATTGTGATCGCCAGCGCCGCGATAATCTTCGCGCTCTTTACCTATGTTAACAACTGCACAAGCCCAAAAGCCATTGAGCAGGCAATCCGGGCAAAATCCATGCCCCGCCTGGTAGAGGCGGTGACCAAACACCCGGCACAAGTCAACCGGCAAGACGCCCGAAGCGGCATGGCCCCCCTGCATTGGGCGGCCATGGGCAACCAGACCAATATGGCTGAATACCTTCTGGCCCACGGCGCCGATGTCAATGCCGGCGATCGCTATGGCCTGACACCCTTGCATACCGCCGCCGCATTCGACGCCAAGGAGATGGCAACCATTCTTCTGGTTCATGGCGCCAACCTGAATGCCCTGGGCACAAAATACGGAGTCATGCAGCTCATGCCCCTGCATCTTGCAGCCGAAGCCGGGTTTACCGGCGTAATCCGGATACTATTGGAACATGGCGCCGACGTAAACGCGCGCACGGGCGGACAAAATCATGTTACGCCACTCCACATGGCTGCCGCCAAAGGACGAAGCCCCGTCGTCAAAATGCTTTTACAGAACGGCGCGGAGGTCAATGCCCGTGACAACCACGGGAAAACGCCCTTGCATTGGGCGCTGGTCGCGGAACAACCCGATTGCGCTGAAATTATTCGCATCTTCGGCGGAACGGAGTGAATCGGATGGCAGCGGATAGACAACCGCAAACGGATCACCGCCAGACCCCAAAAGGGCAAATTCAGAGCAACGGATACCGGGCATCCCCAGGCTCAATGGATGAATCCGCAATTGAGCGCATCAGCGCCTGCAACACGGCCTCCGGATCAATGGCCGCCAGGGCGGCACTTGTCGGCGCACATCCCCGGAGAATGACAACCTGTGCGCCGCGCGCCCCCCACATAGCAGCATCCGTGGGGCCAAAGACCGCTACAACGGGAACCCCCAGCGCCGCGGCCAAGTGGGTCACCCCGGAATCGTTACCGACATAGCCTTGACTGACTGCAAGGACCGAGGCCAGTTCCAGTAAGGTTCGGTTGGCCAGTACCGGCACGTCCGGGATCAAGCACGGCAACATTTTTATCGCGAACGCATCCGCCTCACCCAGCATGAACAGCGGGCTGGCGGACATGGAATGCCGCACACGATCGGCCAGCAGGGCAAACTTTTCAACCGGCCAGTTTTTCCGCGCACTGCCACTCCCCGGATGTAAACTGATGACCGTGCCGTCCAAACCCAGTTCCTTTAAACAATTCCGCCCTTGTACCCGCTGCGCTTCCGGCCATGGCAGCCAAGGCCCGGCACCGGCCGGTATTGTAATTCCTAAATCCTTGACCGGACGCAGGAAATGATCCGTCGCATGGCCCGAGACCACGATTGGCGAACAGGCGATCACCCGCCGCGCGCCGGCCGCTTTCAGGTTAGCCTGCATTACACCATCGGCATCGCCAAGATAGGACAGGATCAAGTCAAATGAGGCGATATCTTCCCGGTCACGCGCCGGCCAAACGCGATGCGGCATAACCAGTCGGCCACCCCGGCGGCATCCAATGATCGGACACGGTTAACCAGTCCGGCAACGACAGCCAGTCCGGCTATACCGGGATGAGCAAGCAGCTCGATTGTGGCGGCAGGCCAATGCTGGCGCAAAGCACGGATGGCCGGCAGGGTCAGGATAAAATCGCCCAGCGCGCCGCCGCGCAGGACCAGGATACGCGGGGAATCATGATGCGCTAATATCATATTCAATACACACGCCAGCCCAACAAAAGCATATCCGCGCTGACAACCAGGCCGACCACACCCACGGCGCGAGTCAGCGGAGCTTGGCTAATCCAGCGCTCGGTCCATTGGCGAAATTTAAAAGGACTCCAGACCAGCACAATGCCAAAGATCACCAGCAGGTAAGCAAAACTTGTCATGATCAAACGACTCGTGCCGGGATGCACAAACGCGCTCTCAATAATCGGGAGCGGCGCCAACAGCAGAAGCCCACCCAGTGCGCGCGCGGCCAGCAGATCATCCACAAATACAATGACAAGGACATAGGCCACCGGCACGGCGGCATACACCAAAATATGATGCGCATCCACCCACGCAAATTGCATCTGCATGAGCAACCAGGCCGACCAGATGATATCCACGGCGGCCAAAATGCGGCCGGCCCATATGTGCCGGGGAAAAGCGCCGACGATGACGGCCATACCCCGCGGACACAGCACCATACCGGCACTCCATATAAAAACCAGCGCGCCGACGACCAGCGTAATCAAGGCCAAGTCCGACATATTAAAATACCCCCTTATTTCAAATGCAGAATTAAAAATGCAGAATATAGAATTAAAGAACAAGCCGATAGCTCAACGTTTCTGGTTTTTTGTTTTGCATTCTTCATTCTACATTTCCGTAAAGCGCTTGCGCGGTTGCCCGGGCAACACGCAGCATGCCAAAGTCACCGGCCTGCATGCCCGGTGCTGCCGGAAAGATCGCCAGGATATTGTCACGCGTGCGACCGGCCCAGCACGCTTCATTCCGCAGACTGGGACCTTCCGCCAGCACCTCACAGGCCTTGCCGACAAAAGCCTGGTGCAACAACTGGCTGCGTCGGCCCTGGTCTTCCAGCAGCACGTGGTTGCGCCGCAGTTTTTCCCCAGCGCTCACGTCGTCACGCCACTGCGACGCCAGCGTGCCCGGGCGTGGATTATATTTGAAAATATAGACGTTATCAAAGCCTATTTCCTCCAGGAAAGCGCGGGTCAGGTCAAACTCCTCTGATGTTTCCGTGGGAAACCCGACAATCACATCGGTCGAAAGCATGATGCGCGGCATGGCCAACTTCAGGCGCCGCACCGCGGCGCGATAATCTTCGGCCGTATAACCCCGGCGCATAAGTTGAAGGATCCGGTCGGAGGCGGACTGCACCGGCAAATGCAAGTGCTCACACACGGCGGGCAGTTCGGCAAACGCTCGGGCTACTTCCGCCGTACATCCGCAAGGATGCCCCGACGTAAACCGCAACCGTCTCAAACCCGGAAGATCATTAAGCGCTTCCAGGAGCCGGGGCAAAGGCTCCGTAAACCCGCGCGCCGATTTGGCCGCCGCATCCCAGACAGGGTTTTGCCGACCATAGGCCATGATGCTTTGGCCCAGAAGCGTAACCTCCTTGACACCCTGCGAAAGTAGCTGGCGCACTTCCTCAATAACGTCGCTGGCTGACCGGCTCCATTCGCCGCCACGCACTTCGGGCACCACGCAATACGCACAATGCCGGTCACAGCCGAAAAGGATATTAACAAAAGCTGATATCGTGCCGGGCAGATGCGTATGGCCGTCATATGGATCATCGGCTGGGGCGACATCGAGGATCGCCTGATGGTCCGCCTTTTTCCCAACGCGCCGGGCAATCGGCCTTTTGCCGGTCAAACCGGTGGCATGCGCGGCGCTTGATTGCCGGTCCCGCGCGGCGGCAAGAATGGCGGGCACCCGCGCCAACCCGTGTGTACCCACGGCAAAATCAAGGCCAGGAACCTTGCGCAATAAATCTGCTTTCAAGCGCTGCACCATGCAGCCCATAACACCTACGATCAGACCAGGATGTTCCATCCGGCTGGCAATCAGCATCTGTAACTTGCCGATGGCTTTGTCTTCGGCCTTGGCGCGCACACTGCAGGTGTTGATAATCACGGCATCGGCCTGGCGTTCACGCGCCGTCAGGGTGCACCCGTGCCGTTGCAGCAGGATAGCGATCATTTCGCTGTCCCGTTCATTCATCTGACAGCCGTAAGTTTTGATGTGAACTTTGAATGCCGTAGGGGTGGACACCGGATACCTCACAAAAGGTCAGATAGGCGGTCGGCGAATAGGATCATCGGCTGCCGCCAGGCGCGTATGACCACGCACATGCAAATCAACCCATGCTGATCGGGCGCCATTGTCCACTTTGACTGCCAGATGGCAAGGTAAAATATTTATGCGCCTGGGTGTTTGATTTTCTGGTTATTCGCGGCTATCCTGTGCGGCCTGACTGGAGTCCATATGCAAACAAAATTGATCTTAGCCTCGTCTTCGGCCCGGCGCTGTAAAATCCTGGCTGCGCTGGGCGTGGTCTTTGAGGTGATCAGCCCGCAGGTCAACGAAATTGTTTATGCGCGGGATGCCCGGCGGGCCGCGCTGGAAAATGCCAAACGCAAGAGCGCCTGGTGCCGCGCGCGCTATCCCGGGCGCCATTCCCTAGCCGCGGATACGCTGATCCAGTTTGAGGGCCATTGCATCGGCA
>CAYYBV010000013.1:15152-19374 GCA_964469675.1 uncultured Verrucomicrobiota bacterium | reverse complement strand
CAATCAAGTTTTATGCCAAGCCGAGTCCGGTCGGGCAGTGGCCTGCCGGGAAACCCGCATGGGGCGGGGTTGCGAGCGGATCAGGCAGTGACCAAGTAACCGTTACCTTTGACGCCGTAGGCACCAACTATGTGACCGCCGAATGCGGGAATACAGTCACGGCCACGGTGGTCGTAATTAAAGTGGAGTCCGTTTTACCGAATAATATCGAGCGCGAAATCGACGATGGCGACGATAATCCTGACACCCGCACTTTCGTCGTGAATATGACGACGACCCCCGGTGATCTTGTCACCGTCACGGCCACACCGGCTCCCAACATTGCAGAGGCCAACCTGCCAGCTTCTTGGACTCTTGACGGAGGGAATGGATCAGGCAAACTGGTGCGCACGATAGATAGAACACAAGCCTCCAAAACCGTTCTCCATTGTTCATGCGGAAACGAGAAAATAACCACGGTGTACGTGGTGCATTGTACATACTCAGGCTTTTCCGATGGAGCAGTACCCGGTCATGCTTGGTGGCACCTTGAGATCGAACCTGACTCAGCCAAAGCAGGGGCTATTGAGAATATCACTGCTGGGCTTTCTATTTTAGTCGATACCGATGGAGGCTTTTTTCCAATTTATCCAGGAGCCTTACATACTAATGGGTGGGTTAATATTGGAAGTCAAGGACATTCAGCCACCGCACATCACGACTGGAATATCACTTTTCAGAACCTGATGAGCGGACTCACTGACCTGAGCTCTTGGGTGCTTGATCCCGGTATGTACGACTGGGACACGCGGAATTGTGTCTATGGTTCACTCCGTATCGGAGGGGACAGTGGAGTCACCATGCCGTCCTTCAGTTACCCCGATTTCTTTACCCCTACTCAATTCGCTACTTGGTTGAATGCGCAATAACGAGGAGGAAAATGAACACAATATTTTGCAATATCATTGCGTCTGCGCTGCTGTTGCTGGGAAGCTTCCAATGTCGAGCAGAGGAATCGGAGAAAGGGACGGGATCGTCTTCGGGAGATAACTCGGCTCTTTTGCTCAAGACAGCCGAAATGGTGGACCCACTGAATCGAAACTTAAATGCAGTGAAGATTGCCAAGCGGGAAATCGCGGAATTTCAGAAAGAAGTCAAAGATGGAAAAATCAAGGTGGAAAACAACAACGGGATTTGGTGTGCCGTTTCCGATACGAATGGGAAAAAAATAGTAAGACTTGCTAACTATGCCTCGCAAAATGGTCCTATGGATTTTTACACGAAGAGAGTGTACTCCGACTCTACCCACAGTAACGAAGATCATACGCTTGGATACGACATTTATTTTTATGCTAACGGCCAGATCAGGGCCTATATGCGGCGCGATTGGGCGGAGTCGTTTCAGTATTTCGAAAATGGACGGATTAGAATATTTCAGGTTAAGAAGTCAGACGGGGTGTATAACGCAAGATGGGATACTAACGGTTACCTGGTTAAAGAGGGGACAAGCAAGGGGGTGATAGAAAAGGAAAAAATCAGGGACGTGGCGCAAACAATAAATCAAAATACGGCGGGGGTTCCACAGATTCCGGAGATGGGAAAGACGAATGATCTTGTAACTACGAATAAGCCCTCAAGCGCGATAAGACCGGGATGGACTTATCGCCCGGAATAAAGAGCGCCTGCACCACAATCCAAGCATTGAGTTATTGGCGCGATCCAATCCGGAAGTGGCGGTTGACCTGAACCCGAAAAACTGTACCAGATTGAAAGCAAGTCCGCCTCGCGGTCTTAAGAACCAATGATATGATCAAAATTTTTAAAAAAGTGGAGGCGGCTTACAAATGATTATTGACTGCCATGCCCATGTTTTCGCGTTTCCGAAAATCAAACTCCCCGATTCAACGCCGTTTATCTCGGCCGAGGACCAGATTGCGATCATGAATGCCAAGGGGATAGACAAGGCCATCATCCTGCCGCTCAATAATGCCGAATCCCCGGCCGAACACCAGAGTCTCGGGGAAGTGTTGTATATTTGCGAAAAATATCCGGGCCGTTTTATACCTTTTTGCAACATTGATCCACGGCTGCCAAGGCGCCCGGACCTGATCAAGCTCGCAGACTTCACCTTTCTCCTAGAGCAATACCGGGAACATGGCTGCAAAGGCCTTGGGGAATTCACCGCGCGGATGACTTGGGACGATCCATCCGTGCTTATGTTGCTCAAAGCCTGCGCGCAAGTCGGGTTCCCGGTGACCTTTCACACGATCACGGCCGAGGTCAACACTTACGGCTTGATCGATGAGATCGGCCTGCCCCGCTTGGAGAAAGTCTTGGGCATGTTTCCCAACCTTAAAATGTTCGGCCATAGCCAGGCATTCTGGAGTGAAATCAGCGGTGCGGTTACGGCACAGGAAAAAAATGGTTATCCCAAGACACCCGTTAAACCCGGCGGGCGCATTCAAACCCTCATGCGGCGTTATCCCGGCCTTTACGGCGACCTTTCGGCGGGGAGCGGCTTGAATGCCTTGATGCGCGACCCGGCCCATGCTTATGAATTTATTGACGAGTTTCAGGACCGCCTGATGCTGGGATTGGATTATTGCTCGGTAAAAAACGATATGCGGCATATCGAATGGTTAACCACGGCCCGCGATGCCGGCCACATCAGTCCCGGAGCCTACGAAAAGATAATGTGGCAGAATATCAACCAGGCAATCAACCTGGGGTTATAGGGCACGGATTGACGCCATTACTGCGCAAAACATCTCACGCCTCCCCGGGCCAAGGGCAGCAGTCAGGCAGACACACGGACGGTTCAATTTAGCTTGAAGCAACACCTGTGAGCTGGCTATGATAAATCAAATGGCGCGCGAGGCGGGAAATAAAGATCCTATCCGGGCACAAAACGGCTTACATAACCAATTAAAAATCAATAACCAACCTTCATTACATATCAATGCCCAATAACACAACAGGCCCGATTCCGATAGAAAAAAAATTATTTGCCCGGCTCCTCAAGCTCAGCTGGCAATACCGGGCCGGTTGCATCAAGGCGATACTGCTCCAAATCCTCCTGTTGGCGGTCACCATTGCCGGGCTCTCGCTCATCGGCCTCGGCATTGACTTTATCAGGCATCTGGTAGACGCAAGCTCCAAGACCCCCGCCTGGCCTTGCGGGTTTAAACCGCCGGCCGAATGGGGCGCGCTCCGGGTGCTTGGTCTGATTGCCGGGGCAAATATCGTTTTGGCGATCGCCCGTTATTTCCTGACCTACCGCTACAGCTTGATAATCGTCAAGCTTCTGCAACAGGGGATTGTTGTCGCGCTCAGGACAAAAATTTACGCAAAAATTCAACGGTTAAGTTTCCGTTTTTTTGATTCAAAGACGAGCGGCACGCTCATCAACCGTGTTACCAGCGATGTCCAGTCAATACGACTTTTCATTGACGGGGTAATCATCCAGGGGGTTGTAATTTTAATTTCCCTGGCCGCCTATGTGGCCTACATGCTGGCGATCAATTTAAAACTAACATTGATGTGCATGTGCACGGTCCCGTGCATATGGCTGGTCTCGTCATATTTTTCAAGGAAGCTAAAGGCGGCCTACATCCAGGACCGCGACAATAACGACAAAATGATTTTCGACATGGTCGAACGCGTTCAGGGAATTCATGTAATTAAGAGTTTGGCCCGCGAGCAGGAGGAACTCGCATTGCTGGCCAAGGATAATGGCGCCATCCTGGAGCACAAGCGCAAAATCTTCTGGTTTGTCAGTCTTTACCATCCCATAATTGATCTTCTCGTGCATGCCAACATTAGTATTCTCCTGGCATATGGAGGTTATCTGGTCATTCTGGGCACGCTGCCCCTCGGTGCCGGCCTCGTCGTTTTTCTCGGCCTGCTCCAGCGCTTTGCGGCCCAGGTGAATACATCGGCCAACATCATCACTAATATCCAGCAAAGTATTGCCGCGGCCCACCGTGTTTTTGAAATACTCGATATGCCGGTCGAAATCCACAGCCCACCGAACGCATACCGGGTAAAGAAAGCGCAAGGCGGCGTAACCTTTAAATCCGTCTCGTTCGAATACGAGCCGGGCGAGATGGTGCTCAATAATGTTGATTTCGATGTCAAGCCGGGACAGTTTGTCGGAATACTCGGGACAACCGGCGCCGGGAAGAGCACGCTGTTGAGCCTGATCCCACGTTTTTATGACGCTAAAATGGGCGCCGTCCTGCTC
>CAYYBV010000013.1:0-15142 GCA_964469675.1 uncultured Verrucomicrobiota bacterium | reverse complement strand
GAAGTGTTTTCCAGGAAAGCTTTCTTTTCAGCAACACCATTGCCGCAAACATTTCTTTCGGACATCCCTATGCCACGCGGGAAGAGGTCGTCCAAGCCGCGAAAATCGCATCCGCCCACGATTTTATCACCGCACTGCCGCAGGGCTACGACACCATCATCGGCGAATCGGGATCGGATCTCTCGGGTGGACAGAAGCAGCGGCTGGCCATCGCCCGTTCCATTATCCTGGAGCCACCGATCCTCCTGCTGGACGATCCGACCGCCGCGGTGGACTCTGAAACCGAAAAAGAAATTTTTGAGGGAATTGAAAGCGCCATGCAGGGCCGCACAACATTTATGGTCACCCACCGGACAAACATCCTCAAGCGCGCCGATATTATCCTCGTGATGCATCGCGGGCAGATCATCCAGCAAGGAACACATGACACGCTGATCAAAACCAAGGGGCATTATCGCCGATGTGCGATTATCCAGTCGGAAGACGAAAAACCAACACCCGACATTTCAGCGCCGCAAGGAGCAGCATGAATGCCATTAACCCGGTGCCGCTTTCTTTCATAAGAAAAGAGCGCGAGCATAAAATTGACATGAAGCCCCTAGACTACGGTATTTTTGTTCGCATTTTCGCCTACTCCAAACCGTATGCGCTGAAGCGCAATCTTCTTTTCGCATTGGTGATCGTGCGGGCGATCCAGCTCGCCCTCATAGTTTGGGGAAGCGCCGCCATCATCGACGGACCGATCATGCGCCACAATGTGTCAGGAACAATGTGGGCGGTGGCCTGCTTTTTTGCGTTCATCCTGTTGGCCACCGGCACCTTACATTTTCGGGCGCGATTCGCCGCCGAGTTGGGCGAGGCCGTAATCCACGATTTGCGCCGCGATTTGTTTGCGCACATGCTCGCCATGCCCATTGAATTTTTCGGCCGCGTTCGACTCGGTCGTCTGATCAGCCTTTACACTTCGGACGCCGAGGCGGTACGCAATGGAATCCAGTCCGTGGTTTTTGCAAGCCTGGTGCAGGGGCTCAGCATGCTTTTAGCGGCGGCGCTGATGCTTTGGTATGACTGGCAAATGTTTCTGGTTGTTCTTGCCATAGGCCCGATAATCTGGGGCTTAAACCGTTATTTCCGGTTGAGGCTAATTAACGCCTACCGCGCCTTGCAGGAAAGTTTCAGCCGTGTTACGGCTACGGTTGTCGAATCAATCAAAGGCATCAAAATCATACAGGGGTATGCCCGGCAGGATCTCAATTCGGAGATGTTTCAGGAACTTGCCCGCGATCATTCAACCTACAACCTGAAGGTGGCGCAAATCGAGGCCACTTTCCTGCCACTGCTTGATATCAACAGCCAGTTCTTCCTGTCGGCTTTGCTGATTTTCGGCGGCGCGCGTATTCTGGGCCATGACATGACCATCGGTAGTTTGATCCAGTTTTTTTTCCTCTCAAATATGTTTTTCGCGCCAATCCAAGCGTTGGCCGGCCAATATAACCAGGCACTGACAGCGATGGCCGGAGCGGAACGGGTATTTAAGTTCCTCGACAATGAGCCCGACTGGCAGGATTCGCCATCAGCGGCTAAAACTGAAATAGTTGCAGGCAAAGTTGAGTTTCAAAATGTCTCTTTTGCCTATAAACCCGGACGCCCCGTGCTTTCCAATATAAGTTTTGCCGCCGAACCGGGGCAGACCATCGCGCTGGTCGGTGCCACCGGCAGCGGCAAAACAACCATCACCAAGCTCATTTCAAAACTTTACCTTCCCGGTGACGGCAAAATACTGATTGATGGACGGGACATACTTGAAATAGACAGCGACTCCCTGCGCCGCCAGCTCGGGACTGTGCAGCAGGTAAACTTCCTTTTCACCGGGAACGTCATGGAAAATATTCTTATCGGCCGAGCCGGAGCAACCGCGCAGGATGTTTATGCGGCCGCCAAGTCAATTGACTGTCTCGACCTGATCGAGGCGCTGCCTGACGGCTTCCAGACCATGGTGGGCGAAAACGGTGTCGGGCTTTCCCTTGGACAACGCCAGATTATCTGTTTCACCCGGGCAATGCTTGCAAACCCTAAAATTTGCGTCCTTGACGAGGCAACCAGCTCGGTTGATGCAATTACGGAAGAGCGCCTCCAAAATGCACTAACCAAGCTGCTTGCCGGCAGAACAAGCTTTGTGGTCGCGCACCGATTAAGTACCATAAGAAAGGCCGACATGGTGCTTGTCCTCGAAAATGGAAGAATCATCGAGCGCGGCAAGCACCTGCACCTCGTCAGAGCCGGAGGCGCATATGCCCGACTCTACCGCCAGTTTATGATCGCCAGTAAAGCATGAGTGCTACGGCAATAACTACTGGTTTATGTCGTCATGATCTTATATAATGACATATTAACCACCTGTAGGATAAGATATTGATCAAACAGCAAGACGCCTGCATAACAAGACGGGGGGCCGCATGAGCATTACACAATGCCGACAAAATTCAGCGCGGGATCGCAAGCACCGCACTTTGCGATTCGGCATTATCGGCGCCGGGGGCATGGGCCAGGGGTATTGCCGGATTATGCGCACGATTCCACACGCCCGGCTCGCGGCGGTCTGCGATGTAAACCGCGCGGCGGCGGAAGAGGCCGGGCGGACATTCGGCGTGCCCAGCTTTACCAGCCATCGCGAGCTGATCAAGGCCGAGGTATGTGATGTGGTGGCGATTGTGACACCGCATCCGTTTCATTATCAACCCGCCTTGGATTGTATGAACGCCGGATTGCACGTGATTTCGGAAAAGCCGTTAAGCGAGCGGGTGTCCACCGCCGATCGCATGGTAGCAACCGCCAAAAAGAACGGCGTGGTTTTTGCCGTAATGTTTCAGCTCCGGCTCGAGCCGGTCATTGCCAAGGCCCGTGAACTTATCCAGAGCGGCCAACTGGGCGAGATTTACCGTGCCACCCTGATGGTGCTGGAATACCGCAACCAGTGTTATTACAACTCGGGCACCTGGCGCGCAACCTGGCAAGGCGAAGGTGGCGGAGTCATGATGAACCAGGCCCCGCACATGATGGATGTATTCGTCCAGTTTTGCGGGCTGCCCAGCGCCGTTTTTGGCCGCACCTGTACGCGCATGCATGATATCGAGGTGGAAGACCAAGCCGAAGCGCTGCTCACTTTCCCGAACGGCGGCACCGGCTATCTCTATTGCTCAACCTGTGAAACCGCACCCGGCCAACTGATCGAGTTGTTTGGCGACAAGGGCAAACTGGTCCTGCGGGACAATGATGATTTGTCCTTTTATAGTTTTCACCCCGGTATCCGCAAACATATTAACACCTGTGAAGACATGTGGGCCAAGCCCAAAATATTCCCGGTCCCGCTTAATATTCCAAGAAAGTATCCGTCCTATGAAAACTATGAAGGCCCGGTTCAGATCGTGCCGGAAGAACAGCCCGGGCACGCCAAAGTGTTGAACAACGTGGTACGCCACATTCTATTCAAGGAAAAGCTGGCAACGCCGGGGTCTAGCGGGGTCGGCTCCCTGGAATTGGCCAACGCCATCACACTTTCGTCCCATGAAGGTCGCTGGGTGAAATTGCCAATCAGCCGTTTAAAATATGACGCCTTGTTAAATCGCTTGCAACGCGAATCGAAATTTGTGAAGAAAGCGGTCAAAGTCCGACGGGCAGCAGATCCATCACTCCGCACCTGAATCTATTGCCGACGTTAATTGCGCCGTATTTGCCTTGTCATAAAATGCTTGCCGCAGGCTTATACCGCTGCATTTTCGCGCTTAGCATCTGCGGCAAACTAATGCGCTGCGAAATTAAGGAAAGCAGACCGAAGCCTGGAGTCGGCATACCGAATAACGGCTACCGCATGGCAAACACATGGAAATTTTCCCTGAAATTCTGAATATTTCCGGGAATAGTCACCGTAGCACAAGGTAATACACCACATGATTAACCAGCAAGCTGTATAATGCCGCTACGCCATCGTCCACCACAATGCCCAAGCCGCCAGGCAAACGTTGCAAACGGTTAGCCGGAAACGGCTTGAGCACATCGAATACCCGGTTGGTTAGAAAAGCAAGGGCAAGCGTCCAGGGGCCGAGCGGCAATCCCAGCAGGCCGATGGGAAAGGTCATGAACTCATCAGCCACGATGCGCCCATCATCCTTGCGGCCAAAATGTTTTTCGGCCACATCGCAAACCGGTATAGCCAGCAGGAGCAGGAGCAAGGCCACGATTATTTGCGCCAACAGTGCGCCGCTTCCGGCATACGCCCAGAGCGGCGCCAGGCCGAGCATAATCGGCAAACCCAGCAGCGTACCGGCCGTGCCACTTGCCACCGGACTGAGCCCCAAACCGAAGCCGGTGGCCAGCAGGATGATCGGCTTACGCCAGAGCAAAGCCCTGGCTAAATCCATAGATTTGATCAAAGGCATGGGCGACAGTTTTGACAATCTTTTCGTTTTCCGCGCACCGCTTGTGGACAACCGCGCATCTTTTTTTAAGAACAGCCCATGGAATTACCGCAGTTAAAGCAACGGTAACAGGCGCCGTTACGCACGGTAATGGCGCCGCATTTGTCACAGGGAGGCGCATCGGACTGCATGTCCTTGAATTGCGCCGGGGCGCCAACCCCGGAGGGCGCAGCGGCGGTGACAATTGCCGGCTTGGGTTCGGTCAGTTTGGGATTTGGTTGCAGGATCTGCACGGTATTATTCCGGCCATCCGGGAAGGTCAGGTCCAGCCAACGGAAAATATAATCCACCAGCGATTTGGCATAAGGAATTTCCGGATTCTTGGTAAAGCCGCTTGGCTCAAAACGGCTGTGGCAGAATTTATCAATCAGCGTGCTGATTGGAACTCCGTACTGCAGACACATCGAAATAGCGGTGCCAAAGGCGTCCATGATTCCGCCAACCGTGCTGCCTTCCTTGGCCATGGTGATAAACAACTCGCCCGGCGCGCCGTCTTCATAAAGACCCACGGTCAGATAGCCCTGGTGCCCACTCACTTCAAACTTATGCGTGATGGATTGGCGCGTCAACGGCATCCGGTGCCGGAAGGGCTTGGAACTGGATGCTGCGGATTTGGTCGTCTCCGGGGCGGACGGCGCATCGTCTGTTTTGCTTGTGGTAACCGGCTGAATACCCTTCGATCCGTCGCGATAAATTGCCACGGCTTTCAGTCCCATTTTCCAGCCATCCATGAAAACCTGGAACATATCCTTCGCGGTGGCCGTGACCGGCATATTGATAGTTTTACTGATCGCGCCCGAAAGAAACGGCTGGACGGCGGCCATCATTTTAAGATGCGCGTTGTAATCAATAAAACGCGTGCCTTTCTTGGGCTTGAAAGCACAATCAAAAACCTTGAGGTGTTCCGGGCTCAAGCCGGGCGCTTCTTCGATCGTATCGTGCTCGTTCACGTGCGCGAGCATTGCGGCAAGCTGCTCGCCCGTATACCCCAAACGCTTCAGCGCAATCGGCAGGGTCTGGTTGATTATTTTAAACATCCCACCATCTGCCATTTGTTTGTATTTTACCAGGGCGATATCAGGCTCCACGCCGGTGGTATCACAGTCCATCATGAACCCGATCGTGCCCGTCGGCGCCAGCACGGTGACCTGCGCATTACGAAACCCGAAACGCCGGCCAGCCTCGATGGCGTTATCCCAGGCCTGGCGGGCTTCGCGGGTAAGCGATGAAATCCATTGATCATGTTTGATACGGCTCAATGCATCACGATGCATGTCCAGCACCGCCAGCATGGATGTGCTGTTTTTAGTATATTCATCAAATGGACCACGTGTGGCGGCAATTTCGGCTGAAGCCATATACGCATACCCGGTCAGGAGCGCGGTAATCGCCCCGGCAAAAGCGCGGCCCTCGTCGCTGTCATAGGGCTTGCCGAGACTCATAATCAGGGCGCCAAGGTTGGCATACCCCAGGCCAAGCGGGCGGAACAAATGCGAGTTTTCAGCAATCTCCTGCGTCGGGTAACTGCCGTTATCTACCAGGATATCCTGGGCAATGATCAGGATGCGCACCACATGCTTAAATTTCTGGGCATCGAACACATGCTGGGCATCCGAAAACTTCGTCAGGTTGATGGATGCCAGGTTACAGGCGCTGTTATCCAAAAACATATATTCCGAGCAGGGATTACTGGCGTTAATGCGCCCACTGGCCGGACAGGTATGCCAACGGTTGATCGTGGTATCATATTGCAAACCGGGGTCGCCGCAGAAGTGGGCCGCTTCGGCCATGCCCTGCATCACCGTGCGCGCCTCCAACACTTCGACGATTTCGCCGGTCGTCACGGCGTGTGTGTGCCAAACCGTCCCGGCATCCACGGCCTTCATAAACTCGTCCGAGACCCGCACCGACAGATTGGCGTTCTGGAACATGACCGAGGAATAGGCCTCACCGTTGAAAGAACCGTCATAGCCGGCCTTGATCAGGGCTCGGGCTTTCTTTTCCTCGCTCACCTTGCACTGGATAAAATCCACTATGTCGGGATGGTCCACCTTGAGGCTTTGCATCTTGGCGGCCCGGCGCGTTTTGCCGCCGGACTTGATCACCGCGGCAACCTGGTCAAATACACGCATGAAGCTTAATGGGCCGGAAGGCACGCCGCCACCGGAAAGTTTTTCGCGACTGCTCCGCAAGGTGCTCAAGTCCGTACCGGTGCCGGAACCATACTTAAAGAGCATGGCTTCCGACCCGGCCAGACGCATGATGTCCTCCATGCTGTCGGCCACTGATTGAATAAAACAGGCCGAGGACTGCGGATGCTTGTAAGAATCGCTCGTACGTTCGATCCGCGCCGTATCCGGGTTCCAATAATAGCAGGACTTGTTGGCAGAGGATAACCCATAAACCTGGTGCAGCCCAACATTGAACCATACCGGGCTGTTGAACGCGCCATATTGATTAGCACAGATGTAACACAGCTCATGATAAAAAGTCTCGGCATCCGTGGCGGAAGCAAAGTATCCATCCTTCACACCCCAGTCAGCAATGGTGCGCGCCACGCGATGCACCAGCTGGCGCAGGGATTTCTCCTGGATATCCATGCCATGCGCACCATAAAAATATTTGGAGGCTACAATATTGGTCGCCAGCATGGACCAGGATTTCGGCACTTCGATCTCGTTGGACTCGAACACCACCGCGCCCTTATCGTTCTTGATCACGGCGCGCCTTTTTTCCCATTCAATCTCGTCAAAGGGGTCAATTCCCGGGCGGGTAAATAAAGGCGTTACCGCCAAGCCTTTTTTATGCACAGCTTGATTTGCTGATGCCTGGGACCGGCCGTTTTTGCGATTATTCCTTGTTTTGGGCACACTGTTCATGATCACATCATCTTTAATTTTACCGGTATCTAAACCCAAGGCCAGTCCGGCAGGTTCGCGCGCTTCAAGCATAACACACTCTCCTAAATAGCTGTAAATACATCAATTAAGACCATTTTACCCTAAAAAACCACCACTATATGTGCTACTAAAACTAAGTCTTTTTAACTTTTACCACTACCTGTAGTGTATGCCAAGAAAAAAAAGTAATTATTTTTTAATGCTGTAAGTAGTTAATTACAACCCGGTTGCCGACCAGTAGCCCCCGGTTTTTACCGCTCCAAGACCTTTTCGGCAACCAAACGCCGCTGGTTGGAAATATCCCAGCGCTTAACGGCGCCCTTTTTTTCTTCGTAACTTGACCCGCCCCTGACGGGCGGCGCCATGCTCCCGCCAGCGCCAGGGTTGCGGCGAACAGGCAGCGTGGTTGCTCCTTTTGTTTGCCGGAGCACCCGACCGCGTAACACGTTGTTTTAACTGAAAAACAACTGGCGCACCCTCGAGGCCGAATGTTTTACGCAAGGCGCCAATCAAGTAAGCCTCGTAAGCAGGAATAAGTTTAGTGAAATTATTCACAAAAAGCAAGATCGTTATCGGCTTTATGCCAACTTGCGTGGCATAAAATATTTTCAGGCGTTTGCCTTTGACATATGGCGGAGCGACCCGTTCATAAGCTTGGATCAACGTGCGATTCAATACGCCCGTTGGTAATTGCTTGCTGATCTGGGCCGCCACCCCATCCATGACCTCAATCGAATGCCGGATGTTAAATCCGGTTTTGGATGAGATAAACACGGCCGGCGCCGAATTCAAAAAGGGTACGGCCTGGCCCAGCGCCTCGCGATATTCACGCTCGGACCATTTGGCCATCAAGTCCCACTTGGTGATCAGCAGCAGGCAACCCTTGTGATGGTTCTGAATAAGGCTGGCAATGGTCTTATCCTGCGCCGTTGGCCCCTGGGTGGCATCGAGCACCAGCGCGACAACATCCGCGCCGGCAATGCTGCGCATGGTGCGGTCGAGACTGAAAAGCTCCACAGCCTGGCGGATTTTACCACCGCGCCGGATACCGGCCGTATCGGTCAGCAAATAATGCCGCGCCTGAAGGTCCCGGCCAACCAAAAATGGAATTTCCACGCTGTCGCGAGTTGTGCCCGGAATGGCCGACACAATGACCCGGTCACTTTGCAACAGCCGGTTGATAAACGAAGACTTACCGACGTTTGGACGACCGACAATCGTAACCCGCAGCGGCGCCTGCGGCGGGAGGCTTTCTATTGCCGGCAGGGTCGGCAGCACAGCGGCCATCAGGGTTTTAAACCCGCGATTATGGGTGGCGGAAACGGGAAATACCGCGAAACCGAAGGCGGCAAATTCAGCCGCCTGCGCGTCACGCCCGGCATGGTCGGCCTTGTTGACAGCGACAAATACGCGCTTGCCGCTTTTGCGCAGGAAATCGGCCACTTCCGCATCCTGGGGCAGAATGCCGGTCGCCACATCGGTAACAAAAATAATGGCCGCAGCATCTTGGACGGCAATTTCAACCTGGCGCCTTACGAGATCTTCCAATCGCTCGCCAGGCAGGATCGCAGGATCTTCCGGCACCTCAAGTCGGCCGAGCCCACCGGTGTCAATCAATTCAAAGCGACGTCCGCCCCAGCAAACTTCGCGCATCAACCGGTCACGGGTAACACCACGCTCGGCATGGACAATCGCAACCGGCTGGCCGGCCAGCCGGTTGAAAATTGAAGACTTGCCGACATTCGGCCGGCCGACAATCGCCACGGCACAGGAAGCGTTTGGGTTTGCAATCAATTCGGGCATGCCGTGTCTCCGTCCCAGAAAGGGCCTCTCTGAATAAATTAGTAGTATAACACAAATCAGGCCTATAAAAAAACTATTATTAATCTTGGCACCAAGCAAGACGCGTTGGTAAACAAGATGCACGGGGGATTAAGACCATGCAAGGACGCTCTTGCAGGCCGCCATAGTCAAAGATTGCAATTATTGACCTTTGCGCTAAATTCAGGCTTTTTAAGTGATGGGCCTTAACGAAGCAAGGAGACTGCCATGGCAATAAATTTTGTGGAACAGATTGACGATGCCGTAAGTGTGCAAAATGTGCTGGTGAGCGTATCGGACAAGACTGGGCTGGAGACACTTATTCCTGAACTGGTGCGGATTAATCCTTCGCTAAAACTTTATTCCACGGGCGGCACGTTCCAGGCGCTCCAGAAATTTCTGGGCGCAAGCCTATCCAGGAAATATCTGGTACAAGTCGCCGACTATACCGGCCAACCGGAAATGCAGGGCGGCCTGGTTAAGACACTGGACTTCAAAATCTACCTGGGCCTGTTAAGCGAGACCTATAATCCGGCGCATGCCGAGGATTTAAAGCGCGTCAAAGGCGTGGCCATCGACATGGTAATCGTCAACCTGTATCCGTTTACCCAAACTATTGCCCAAAGCGGGGTAACTCCCGAACAGGCGCGGGCCAACATTGATATTGGCGGGCCTTGTATGGTGCGCGCCGCGGCCAAAAATTTCCTGCGGGTGGCCTCCGTCACCGATCCGGCCGATTACCGGAAAATTGCGACGGAATTAAAAGAGACCGGGGGTGCGCTGGCGCTCAAAACCCGTTTCGACCTGGCCCGCAAGGCTTTTGCCCATACCGCCGCCTACGACGCCGCCATTGCCGCCTACTTCGCCAAATGCCCGTTTGCCGCCGTGCAGAAAACATATCGGATTATAAATCCCTGACATGGAACCAAGAATTACACGCTTGCTGCCATATTATTTGATTTCCAGCAGAGAAATGATTGCATCGTGCCGGCCTTCGGGGTGCAGGGTGCCGGGTGACCAGCGCACGTTGGCCTGAACGGCAACACCTGTGTCCGCGGGAGTGAATGTGGTTCCGCCCATGGCGTCTGGAGCCAAGTAAACAGCCACACGTTCACCACGCTGCAATCGGCGGTTGCCCGGCCCAATGGGCAAAAACACACCTTCGCGCCAGCTGCGATTTTTGCGGCGATAGATGCGGACGGCCAATGGCGGGGTATCATCATCCTGCGCCTCAAAGATCAAGGCAAACTGATTCACGGATGCCGCCCCCGGAGTGTTTGTCACACTTTTATAAAGCCCAACTAAATCCAGGAACGGTGAAAAGCGGATGGGGTTGACCAAATTGGCCGGCAGCCGCTGGGCGGCATCCGGATCAACTGCCTGCAAGGCCGGCCAGTAGTCCGGCGACTTTTGCAACAAATTGCGGGCGGCCTGGCCGATGCGCTCCGGAGCGGCGCGCGCGGCGGTCAACGCCGCCAATTCCAAACGTTGCAGTTCCAGTTCGTTCCAACAGGGCGGCGCGGCATTTGCCATTATTGCCAGGGCCTGGTCAGCCAGGCCGGCATGCAAATTATGGGCGGCGCGCGCGGCGGTCAATTCATTGTAAAGTGCTCGGATTTGATCATGGATTTCCCACCTGATTTCCAAGTCGCGGTATTCCAGCATAACAGGCGTGGTGGAGACAAAGTGCAGCCAGACAGCGGATTCACGACCAACCGGCATGGTAAATTCCATTTTGGAAAAGTCATCCGGCAATATTTTCCACGGGCCTTGCGCAATTGTCCGGCCACGGTAATCATAAACTGCGAAATGGCCAGGAGCCGCGCCCGGTTGGGATGGGCGCAAATGCGGCCGCCCCGCCATGGTGATGGTGTAAATGCCACGCGCCAGGCGCACGGGCAGTTCCATGGTGACACCGGGCGGCAATGCCGGAAAATCCTCCGGACTGACCGCCAAGTCGTTTTGGATAACAAGCTGGGCAATGACATCGGACGGCGAAATCCGGATACGAGCGCATTGATTATAACAAGATCCGTTGATTTGGTTGACACTGATTGACTCAGGCGGCATGGCCAGCGCCGTTTGTAGCCGCGCGTGAAGTTCGCCGGCCCGTCGAGCCCATTGATCGGCTAAAACCCATTCCGAATTGGCAACGGCCAGCGGGTAAATTAGGGCGGTTATTTGTTCCATTTGTTCCGTTGGCAACGTCATGGACGTTGTAATTAACAGGTCCAGCGCCTGGCGCATATGGCCGGTTTGCTGCAAGATGGCAGCGGCGGCCGGCGCGTCAAAAGCCGCACGCAAAAGACATGGCACGTATTCAATATGCGGCTCCGGCCGGGTGGCAACCGTAAGCAGTTCAAAAACATTAAAACCCGGCCGCCACGACGGCCGTTTTAAAGGTAAAACCACGGCTTCATAAGGCGCCAGCTGGCGATGGATACGGCGGCCGAATCCGCGCAACTGCAAATCGGCTGGTCTTTCCAGCGTGTTGACCAGCGCAAAGACGGGGCGAGGCAGCATCTCCGGTCCGCCAAAGGCGCATTGCCGCGGATATTTATCTATCAGCAGCAACTCTGCGCTGCCCAGTTCATGGCCGGCGCGGAAAAAAGTTTCCCGCCCGCACTGGCTGATATAGCCGGGTTGGGTAAGGGGCAATTGCAAGGCCAAGGACGAAGTGGGCGCGGCCAGCCGCCATAATTCCAATTGGGGTAATAAGAAAGGCAATTTACAAGTGTCCGACTGCAGAGGACCCCAACGGCACAATAGTGTTGCTTGATTAGTAAAAGCTTCAAAAGCGGCCTGGTATTTCGGATAGCGTTGCCCGGTTAATGGATGGCGAATGCCGCGTCCATTGGACACCGGGTTGCGGAGGATGCCATCAAAATTCCTAGTTTTCAATAAAGTCGGCCCGGCGGTTTCAACTTTGTAGATAAAATCGGCAGTTCGGCCGACATTCAGATGCGCGGGATCGGTGTAACGCTCCAGCCCCAAGGCGCTGTCACGCGGCAGGTGGCGCTGCAGCCAGCGATTGGCCAAATAGCGGGTATCGGGCCATTTATAAAGGGATGCCGCCAGCAACCCCGTATGAATGACTGGCAGGGCCGCAGCCAAAAGCAAGATTACCGCTACCAGCCGTCCCAGGCGCCGGGCGACCGGCTGACGCCATAAATAATAGGGCGCCAGGCCGGCCAGCACGGCCCACGGCGGCAAAAAGTTCATGATCTCCTGATTGCGTATCCATGGCGCCTTGAACAATAAAAAATAAAGATAAAACAGCGGGAATCCGATTAAAACCGGCCAAAATCGGCGGTAGGCGGGTGTGCCGGCAATCAACAACCCCATGGCGGCGGCCAGCAGACTGCCCCAACCCAGGGGTTCAATCGAATCGCGCACCCAAAGCCAATGACTGCGCAACTGGATAAAAGGCTCGCTGCGGGCTTGCCCCATGAGCGTAATGCCTTCGCCGTACACACGCGCGCCCTGCCCGCGCAAACCAGCGCGGAAAGAATTCCAATCCATTACCTCCGGACAGGCCAACGCAAACCCCATGGCAAAAATAGCCGTGGCACATAACAATAAGAGCAAAATCCGCCACCATTTGTATTTTGGGACAGGACTGGCGGCGGAATAAAAACTGAAAATCCATCCCAATGCCACCAGGCAAAAGAGAATGTATTTTGTGCCGGCGGCGAATCCGGACGCCAAGGCGGCCGCAGCAAACAGCCACCAGGTGCGTTGTTGCGCAAATCGCGCCCACAGCCATAAGGCCAATGCCAAAGTAAAAACCATGGCAATATCCGTCTCAACATAGTGGGCGTGGTCAATATGGTCTGGCGCAAAGCAAAAAAGCAGGGCGCTGAAAAGACCGGTCCACTTGGAGCCGGAAACGGTAACCGCCAACAGATAAACCAGCAGACAGGTCAGACTGGCCAGCCAGACATTGAAATGGCGTCCCAAGGTAAAATTGATGCCGCGCAGAGGCAGCACCCGGTCAATTTCGCCCAATTGATAACGCCATTGCTGTTTCAGTTGAATGAACGGATAGACGGCGCGTCTAAATTGATTATAAAGTCTAAAAAAACCGCCGGGATACACGGTGTTTTTTAAATATCCGTCAGTCGCTGTCCTGTTCATCCATTCCACAATAACGGGCTGGTCGGGATGCATTTCCATCTGACGGTCAAAGCCCCCATAACGCAAGAAAACGGCGCAAAACACAATGCCGGCCAGCAACCAGCGATGCCAATTGCGATGAAAAAAAAGCGCGTTTACATGCATGGGGTTCAAACAGCCACCAAACTTCATGTCACGGGGCAGCGAAAAGCAGCAAGATACGATTGCGATCCCATATTTCCAAGCCTATTTTTTTTAAATCGGTGCCAGGACGAATTGGCCAGCGCCATTCCTGTGGCTCCGGCCCCAAGCGCGTTTCCGGCAGCCATGTTTCGGCTTCCGGCAAGCCCGCACCCAGCAGTCGCGGCACCACCGGCACGGGCCGGCCCATGTTGCGCACAACCCCCGCCACGGCCGCCGGGCCGGTTCTTTCCGATGGCAAGGGCTGGACAACAAATTTCTGGGCGCCGCCAAAAACCGAAACGCGCGGCAATACAAACAGGTCAGTGGTATGGTCAAGCACGGCCACCTCGTCCTGGCAAATCATCGCCGTGGTGTAGCCGGCCCGGCGAACGGATGCGACCAGATTGGTGTCGTATTGGCCATGCGGATAGCAAAAAGAATCCGGACGCCGGCCGGTACGGGCGCTGAATAAATCCCGGCTGATTTTAATTTCGGCGTCAATTTCGGGCGGGCTTCTGGGATGCGTATGGGAATGGACACCAAAAGTCAGTGTGCCGCGTTGGAGCATGGCGCGCACTTCCACCCAAGTTAGGCAGGGTGCAGAGTGGAAAGACTGCCTTTGTTCAGGACTATCAGCAATTTTAGCGGTAACAAGATAGACAATGGCCCGGAAGCCGTATTGCTTCAGCAGCGGCTCGGCAAGCACCAGACTGCTTAACAGTCCATCATCAAAGGTAATGATCAACGGTTTGCGCGGCAGTTTCTTTTTACCTTGCACCGCCGCGACCAGATCGTGTGGCAGGATGCTGGTATAGCCCTGGTCCCGCAAGGATTGGAGGTGTTTGGAAAAATTACCGGCTTGCACCGTCCAAACATCGCTGTCTGTGGCCGTATCTTGTGACGCGCTCAAACCATGATACATGAGGATTGGCACCCGGACGGGCAACGCCGACCAAACCCGCTGCTTTTGATAAACCCGCCAGACGCCAAAAAAAACGACCGCCAGCAAGGCCAAAATGGCAATCACAATAATAGTTGATCGAACTTGGATGCGCATGACGTTTTTACGGCCAAATCACCGTACCCATTTTAAAGACAAAACCACCTGACAACAAAACGCTTGCGGTTAGCGTCTCAAGCGCACTGCGTGCAACCGACCGTTATATAGCGGTTGCCCAAATCACAAATTCTTACTTCACTAGCGCTCGCCGTATGGACCAACCAAGACCGCGTACCACCAGTTTTACTAAAAAGGATAGAGTAAAGCCCAGAAGGAAACAAGCACCAAAGACAAGGCCGCAAGGCAAAATTATTCCCATTTAGCGTTATGCCATAATTATATACCCATTAAATGAACACTGACAAAAAACTTGTGTTTTAACATCTAATTACGCAAGATGACACGCGTGAAAGCTCGTATAATTCAATTCACGGTCGATTATTTTGCATTATCATGACCAATCGGCAGCCAGCCAAGCGGGCATCATACAAAAACCGGTCGCATATAATCATAATCACCGGAAAATACCAGAGGCTCGCATTACGCTGACAAAGATTATTTACAATTCAGGTGGCAAGTATGCTTTTTAATTCTATCCTTAAACAACATCGCTGCGCCACATGCTCCCTGCCGTTCCAGGAACGCAA
>CAYYBV010000012.1:3483-19433 GCA_964469675.1 uncultured Verrucomicrobiota bacterium | reverse complement strand
CGCCTTCGCCGCCCCGGCCGCCGCGCAGTTCGGCAGAGGCTGGGTCTGGCTGGTCCAGGATGGTGACCGACTGAAAGTCGTCAAAACATCGAACGCGGATACGCCGGCGGGCCTTGGTCAAAACGCGCTCCTGACGTGCGATGTGTGGGAACATGCTTACTATCTTGATTACCAGAGCCGCCGCAAGGACTTCGTGCAAGCCTTTCTGGATCATCTTGTGAACTGGGAATTTGCGGCGTCACGGTTAAAGTAATCTGAAGTCATTGTTCGAAAAACAAAGAACGCCTGTATTTCGGTCAGGACGTGAAACCAAAAGAGGAAAGGGATGATATGATTGGTAAAACGACACGGAAGTGCTGTGGTGCTAACAAAATGTGCGCCCTCGCATGTTGCCCCTGTAAATTGGATATCAGGAAGCTTGCCCCGCTGGTAAACAAACCGCTGTTCATCTGTAAGAGCTGCGGGCGGGTTGCGAATAAGAAGCAGAACCTGTGCGCGCCCGTCCGGCTCCGGTAACAGAAATGAACCGCGCGCGGTTTTGCAAATCGAAAAGTTGGGCTCGGCCAGGTTGTCTCGGAACGACTGCGGGGTAACAAAAAATGGCAAAATTTAAATAACGGGTTCAATTTATTTTAAGGTTCAAAGAAAATGAAGAAAATTGTGGCAATGACGTTACGGCCGTACCAATTGCTGAGTGTTGTTTGTGCGCTGGGCGGAGACCCAGCGGAAAGACGTGACCGGAAAATTCGCGGGATTATTACAGCTATCCGCAAGACGCCAGACCTGCCTTTGACGTTGTGCTGCAATTTCGGCGAGGTGTTCGGTTATCAGGATCCCGGCGTCCTTGCCGATACCCCGGAAGGGGCGGAGTTCAATGTTCGGCGTGACTTGGAGATTCTCCACAAGCTTAATTTGTTTCCCGGCAGCACCCTGCCGGCGCGTATGATTTTCATGCGGCTCTGGGACCGCATCCCGAATGTTACCGGAATCTGCACTTACGGCCGGGTTACTTCCGCCACGTGGCAGGGGTGGCCGAAGGCGAAGCAGGTATATTATTGGCGGGGCCATCGGCGGGGCATCGCGGCGCTGATTTTTCCGCGGACCAAACGGGGGATGCGGAAGGCAAAACAGCAATCCCTGGCCGCCATGGTTCGGGCTGATGTCATCGATGTCCGGCCGCACATAATGTTGTGCTCTGTGTGTCAATATGGGGGCGGTATGCGGCCGCCGTACCTGGAGGACAACCTGCCGGAGTTAATCCAGTTCATGTTACAGACGCCGGATATCCGGATCAGGCTGGCGCCGCATGCGGATTGGATGATGTGCGCGCCCTGTCCCTATCGCGTGCCCGGGATCAATGCCTGTGTCAACAATATGGGTAACGGCGGAGTATCCAACCAGATGCGCGATTTGCGCGTACTCCAGAAGCTGGGGTTGAAGTTTGGAGACACACTTGGGGCCCGCGACCTCTACAAACGCATTCTCAAAAGGCTTCCCAGCACGCTTGAGATTTGCCGGCTGGATCATGCCGGCCTGTCGGTTTGGTCCACCGGGTGCGGGGCCAAAACGGAAAATTCCCCAGGTTATGCTAAAGGTCGCAAGCTGTTGATGAAAGCATTGGGATTATGACGCTGTAAGGATCAACCCGCGGCCGTTCTACTTGCTTGAGCGGCCGCAAGTGCATGGATATATCAACCGCCTCTGGACTCTGCCCCGAGTGGCCATTGTTACCTGTAACACCGGTTGCGCGACATATCATCCTGGGCGTGTCTGGAAGTTACTTTGCAATCAGCGGAGGCAACAACCAATTGGCCTTTCCGTAAAGCCATTGAAAGTGACAAAGTGGCGATACCCCCGGCCTGTCTTTCAAAATGCACGTCACGAATGCCGCTTCAAGAAGTTTTAACGCTTGAGCTCGCCGCGCCGGGGCGCGGTGCATGTGTTTTCCCGGCTCGTTGGGCTGGCGTATCATGCATGTAAGGCGTCAGCTTCAGCAGTTCGAACCACACGATGCTCGCGATGCCGGCCGCGATGCTGAGCAGGATGTCAATAAGGTGAAGCGGTGCGAAGTGGAATAGCTCACGCAGGAATGAAACATTTAGGAGCAGGGCCATCGCGGCCATTGCGCAGCCCACCACCCACCACAAAGCGAGGTTCGGTTCCCGGAACATTGAAAAAATTGTGCGGTTCCAGGAGCGATTGGTGAGAATGAGCCACAGGTTGGCAACCACCAGCGCGATGAAAGCCAGTGTTCGGCGTGAGTTCGCGTCGGCATGTCCCATGTTGGTGCTGACGGCCAGTAGCGCGATAATAGCGGCCAGCACGCTGACGCCCTGCAAAAGGCTGAGCAAAATAGCGCCCCGGCTGAACAACCGGGTCTTTGAATTGCGCGGCGGGCGCTTCATCAAATCCGGTTCCGCATTTTCCGCTTCGAAGATGATTGAGCAGGCGGGGTCAATGATCAGCTCCAGAAAGGCGACGTGCACCGGCAGGAGCAGGGGGGGCCAATCGCGGAAGAACATTGGGATTACCGCAATCCCGGCAATCGGAACGTGTACCGCAAAAATATAGGCCACCGCCTTCTTGATGTTGTCGAAAATGCGCCGTCCCAGTTTGACCGCCGCAACGATCGAGGAAAAATCGTCATCCAGCACCACCAGCGCCGATGCTTCCCGCGCCACATCCGTGCCGCGTCCGCCCATCGCAACACCAATGTGGGCTGATTTAAGCGCGGGCGCGTCGTTGACGCCATCACCGGTCATGGCCACAATTTCGCCGCAGGCCTTGAGCGCGTTCACGATCCGCAGTTTCTGTTCGGGAATGACGCGGGCAAAAATACTTGTGGCGCCGATCCGTTGCTCCAGTTCGGCGTCGCTCATGGCATCCAGCTCGTTTCCGGTAATGCACTGCTCCGGGGTGCGCAAGCCGATCTGCCGGGCGATACTCTTAGCCGTGCCCGGATAGTCCCCCGTAATCATGACGACGCGGATGCCGGCGGTATAGCACTCCCGGATGGCGGCCGGGACAGTCGGCCGCACCGGGTCGGCCAGGCCGATGAGGCCCAGGAACTTGAATCGGAAATCATGCTGGTTGGCCGGCAGGTCGGATTGCTTAAAATATGCCTCGGCGACACCCAATACCCGCAATCCGGCATTGGCCATATCAGCCACATGCCCGGCCAGTTCTGTGCGTTGCGTGGCGCTTAAATGGCACAGGTCGGCAATGGCTTCGGGCGCTCCCTTGGCCGCAATTTCGAATATGCTGCCGTCCGGTGATTTCCAGACGTGCGACAACGCCAGCAGGTGCGGCGAAAGCGGGTATTCCCGGATCAAATTCCAGTTTTGGTGCAGGTGTTCGGTGCGCGCCAGGAACTTCCCTCCCAGTTCATTCAGGGCCTTCTCCATGGGGTCGAACGGGTCACGCTTGCTGGCGAGGATGCCGTATTCCAAAAGGGGGTGGAATTTTTCGGATAAGGCTGCCGGGTGTGCAATATTGGCATCGAACAATTCGCCGTCGACGAACAATTGCCGGACCGACATCTGGTTGAGCGTAAGGGTTCCGGTTTTATCGGTGCACAGCACCGTGGCGGCGCCGAGGGTTTCCACGGCCGGCATGCGCCGCGTGAGAACCTTATTGCGTGAAATCCGCCAGGCGCCCAGCGCGAGGAAAATCGTGAGCACCACGGGAAACTCCTCTGGCAGCAGGGCCATGGCCAAGGTAATTCCGTTCAGCAGGCCTTGTTGCCAGGCCTGGGGGGTGTTGCCCCGCGTGAACCCGTAGGCCAGGATTACCAGCAGGCAAAGCGACAGGCCGACGACCGCCAGGTTCCGCACCAGCCGTCCAGTTTCCTTCTGCAGGAGGGTGTCTTCCGGCGTTACATTCTGCAGGGCTTTGCCGATCTTGCCCAGTTCCGTTTGCATGCCGGTCGTCAGGATTTCCGCCATGCCCTGGCCGGAAGTGACCAGTGTGCCGGAAAAGACAAACGGCAGGTCATCGCCGCCCGGCTTTGACGCGGCTATTTTTAGCTCCGTTGTGGACTTGCGCACCGGCACGGACTCGCCGGTCAGCAGGGATTCATCGGCGGAGAGGCTGATTGCCTGCCGCATAATTGCATCGGCGGGCACGCGGTCGCCCTCGACGAGGAATATGATGTCGCCCCGGACGACTTCCCGCCCCGGGATGCGCCGCCGCCGTCCGTCGCGAATTACCAGCGCCCGCGGACTGGATAGGTCACGCAAAGCCTCCAAGACCCGTTCAGTGCGCCGCTCCTGGACAATTGTAATACCCATCACAATCAGCACGAAACCGAGCAGCATCAAAGCATCGGATAGTTCACCGGTCAGCAGGTATAGCAAGCCGCAGCCGACCAGCAGGAGGAACATCGGTTCGCGCGCGACTTCCAGGACGATACGCAATAACCCGCGCTGTTGCGTGGCAGGCATCTCATTAAAGCCCTCGGAGCCGAGTCGCCGCAGGGCCTCGGCTTCGGTAAGCCCGGATATGTTAGTCAGATCGAAATCGGTGTGCATTGTTGCAGTTTTAATCCTGAACGATATGGATTTACCGGTTCCGGAATATTTTCATGCGGAACCGCAAGGATTCAGTCATGGGCACGCCTGAAACTGTGACTGGTATCCGGTCAAGTATTGCCCGGATAGTGCCTTCGCTTTGGCGTTATTGCACAAGAAGGACCTTTCGCTTTAGCGGCATTATCCATGAATTCAGACACAAGATATAACCGGTAATATCCGCCCGAAATTTTTCTACGCGACTTGGCAAGTGATGTTTGGTGTTTTGCCAAATCTATATATTTAACAAATATGGCATCATAAAAATAGGCGCGATTTAAGGCGCAGTCAAGTCTTGTTCTGCCGTCGCGCTTTATCAGCCGCGTTCTGCCTTTTTGGGGAAAGCGCAGCGAGTTTGATTTTTCATGCAGGCTTGACGGCTTGACGCGATTTCGCCACAATCATGTGATCGTCTTTCCGGATTTTCCGTCGAAACCTTGGCGCGGGTGAGATTATGGCAATAGGGCCTTAATTCTGATGCGCGTGTATTGTTTCGAAAAGATCAAATTATAAGTCGGATAACGCACCCGGCACGTCATAAACAGAAGGGTTTTTACTATGCCAACAATTGTCGCCGAATGGCTGCACGGGCCGGTATCGGGTCATGTGGAGGTTCTAAATGGCCGGCTGGCTGGCCTGAAGGTGTGCCGTGGCAAGGGGCAGGTGCAAGCGGCCAGTTTTTCTTTGGAGCCGTTTGCCCGTCTTGAAATTGCCGTTGCCGATGAACGCATGAGTGTGGCCGCCGACCCCACCCGGATTACGTTCCGGACCGATGCGCCCTTTTCGGTTCTATTACGCGATGTCAGCCGCGAGTGTCCGGTCTGGGTATCGGAATGCCGTGCGGTGGTTACGACAAGCGATGACGAGCGAACGGGTGCCGCGATTGTTGAAGCCATTTCGGCCCACGGCTGGCAAACCACCCTGCAGGCAATGGCCGGCGCTCCGGAAGAATCTTTTGCCACGGCTTCCGCCAATACCAGGGCCTTGCATGCGCCGCTTTGGCTGGGAATCAGCCGCGATATGCGCCTGTTCGAAGTTACCCATGGGTACGACGCGCCGAATATTGACATCTTGCCAAGGTATCATGGCGATTTCGTGCGTTTACCCGAAGCATTGGCCAAGGATTATACCAATTGGCCGCTGGTGCCCAACCGGATCAGCATTCATTTTGGACGCGGCATGGGGTGCGTGCGTGATTACACGCGTCGCCTGGAGGATGGCGTTTTGCCGATCCTGCATGCGCAGTTGCGCGATGACCAGGTCACCTATCACATCACGGCGTTTGCCAGCCTGGAGCGCTCGCCGCTGACGGCCGCGACCTTGCGGGGAACACACTACCT
This sequence comes from uncultured Verrucomicrobiota bacterium, assembly GCA_964469675.1. Taxonomy (GTDB): domain Bacteria; phylum Verrucomicrobiota; class Kiritimatiellia; order JAAZAB01; family JAAZAB01; genus VSJD01. The sequence continues at coordinate 13,525 of CAYYBV010000012.1, read as the reverse complement.
CATTGCCGATGCGCATGCCGGCGGCCAGCACATGTTTGGTGAAACGCAGCAGGAGGAATATGCCACGAAATTGGTGGAAGAGATCGAACGGGATGAGGAAACTGTGCTTTATTGGCGGATCGAAGCGGTTAACACCGGCGTGGTTCCACGGTACGCCTGGTTGAAAATGCCCATCGTGCCCAGTGCAGCCGGTTGGCTGGACACTGGCAACGGCCTGGCGCGGTTTAAATCCAGCGGCCGCGTCTATACCACCGCAATGCTTAATGGCGCCCCACTGCCGAAGCCGGAAATCGCCATCCTGCTGAAACCCGCCGAACGGGCCGTCGTGGATTTCTTCATTCCGCACCGCCCCTTGACTGTCGCGCGCGGAAGGGCGCTGGCCGCGCAGGATTTTACTCAGCGTCACGCCGAGTGCCGGGCCTTCTGGCAGGCCAAGCTGGCCACCGCCGCCCGTTACCGGATCCCGGAGCCCCGGGTGGATGAAATGGCGCGCGCCGGCTTGCTGCATTTGGACCTGATTAGTTATGGGCTGGAACCGGATAAGCCGGTAGCGGCGACCGTCGGTGTTTATAGCGCGATCGGTTCTGAAAGCGCGCCGATCATCCAGTTTATGGATGCCATGGGTTGGCATGCGCTGGCTGAACGCGCCATCGCGCATTTTTTGGAAAAACAACGCCCGGACGGATTCATGCAGAATTTCTTCGGTTATATGTCGGAAACCGGGCCAGTCCTTTGGACCATGGGCGAGCATTTTCGGTACACGCGTGATATGCAATGGGCTCGACAGGTCGCGCCCAATGTGCGCCGCGCCTGCCGGTATTTGATCGCTTGGCGGCAACGCAATCAGCGCGAAGAGTTCCGGCTAACCGGATACGGGATGATTGATGGCCGCGTGGCGGATCCGAAGGAATATTACCGTGTCTTTTGCCTTAATGCCGATACCTATATCGGGCTGCGTCGCGCGGCCGAAATGCTGGCGGCCATCGGGGATCCCGAAGCCGTTGATATTGACCGCGAAGCGGCCGGCTTAAAAGCGGATATTATCGCGGCCCTGAAGGAAAACCTGGCGTCTTCACCGGTAGTGCCGCTCGGCGACGGCAGCTGGTGCCGCACCACTGCGCCCCAGGCTGAAGCGCGCGGACCGCTGGCATTGCAGTTGACCGACGCTGGCGCTTATACGCACGGCTGTTTTACGATTCGTGACGGTTGGCCGCTGGCCCTGGCCAGCGACGAGGTGCTGGCGCCGGACGACCCGCTGACCGATATTCTGCTGCGGTACCAGGTCGAGTTGTTTAATATTCGCAATGTTGGATTGAGCCAGCCGTATAGCGGGCATCACCCGCTGATCCACTTGTTGCGCGGCGAGGTCAAGGCGTTTTTAATGTCTTACTACAACACGTTCGCCGGTCTGGCGGATCGCGAAACCTATACATTCTGGGAACATTTTTATTTCAGCAGTCCACATAAAACCAGGGAGGAAGCTTGTTTCCTGATGCAAACCCGCTGGATGCTGTACCTGGAGCGGGGCCAGACACTGCATCTATTACCCGGTATTCCGCGCGCTTGGCTGGCGGCTGGCCAGCACCTGGCTATCGAACGGGCGGCCAGTTATTTCGGCCCATTCTCGCTAAATGTTGATTCCGACGTTGCGCATGGCAGGATCACCGCCCGGATCGAATGCGCAACAGACCGTCGTCCCGCGGATGTGATATTGCGCCTGCCGCATCCCGGCGGGCTGAAAGCCGCGCGGGTCAATGGCGGTGCCTACGACGCCGTAACGGAAACCGTGCGTATTGCGCCCTTCAGCGGCTGCGCTGAAGTTGTTGCCGAGTATGCCGGCTGAAAAAGTCAAATGCCGCATGCACGCACGCAACCGAGCTTGGCCGGACTGCGTTTGGTCGTGCCGCCCAGCGCCATGGCATGCGTTAATCGGGGTCAAAGCCTGAAGACCGGTTAATTCTTCGATTTACTCCGGCAGATGGCCTTTCAGCACCAGCGGCAGGCCTGCGGCTACAAATATTACGGTCTCCGCTTCCTTGGCCACGGCCTGATTCAACCAGCCAGCCAGGTCGCGGAATGTTCGGCCCAGCGCGTGTTCCGGCACCACGCTTAATCCCACTTCATTGGCAACCAGGATGATGTCCTGCCGTGTCCGGCGCAGCGCGTTGATTAACTCATCCCGCCGGCGGGCAAACGCGCCGGGCCCTTCCTTCAAAAGCACGTTACTGAGCCAGATCGTTAGGCAATCTACAAGGATTCCATCAGCGCCCGGTACGCCGCGTCGGATGATTTTTGCAATTTCCAGTGGCTCTTCCACGCAGCGCCAGCATTTGGCGCGGGAGCGTTGGTGCCGGCGGACGCGCACAGCCATTTCATCATCCAGAATTTCTGCCGTGGCCAGATAGACTGGATGAGGCCAGTGGCGTGCGGCGACAGCTTGTGCCAGGCGGCTTTTGCCGCTGCGGGCGCCGCCCAGGATCAGGAGGCGAAATGCTGGCCGCCGCGCGGCTTTTGGCGCGTGATGTTTGTTTGGTTTTGGCTGTTTAGGCATGGGACTCGCTAATTCAGGAGTAGAATTCAGAATGAGAAACGCAAAATACGGTCTTCGGACTACTGGCTCCTGCCTGCTTTGCAGTTACATTGATTCAAACAAATCACCGAATCCCGCACTTGAGCGTAATTGAACATCTCCAGTGTCAGTACGCCGGTGAATTTGTCAATTGAATTAAGTGCTGAACGTAGGCGGCCGGATGAAAGTGCCGTCAGCGCCAGGTGATCGTGTTCGCCATGTACGCCATGCAGGTGAATAACACGCGTGCGTGGAAGATGGCGCTTCAGGTGCGTCTTTACGTTGTAACCGCCAACCCATAGGTGTCCTAAGTCAATACAGACGCCCAAGCCGAATCGGTCCAGGAGTCCTTCGCACCAGGCGAATGGGTAGTTGAGGTTTTCCACGCAGAGGAGCGCCGGATCACCGGCTTGCGCAATCAGTGCGGGCAGCAATCCGGCAATATCGCTGGCCCAGGCCCGTATACGGGCAGGGGTGCTGTTCCGGGTGACACCTTCCAGGTGTAAAATATAGGCAAAAGGCCGGAGGGGGCGCGCACGTTGCATAATGGCGAGCATTTGTTCCTGTAAGGCAATGCGCTCGCCGGCGTCCACGCTGCCCAAGTGCCGATCAATCGGAAAATGCACGGTATAGGTCAGGTTGTGTTTTTGCGCCAATTCCGCCAGGTGCGCAATGGTTTCCGCCGAAGGAATATTAGCGATAACGTTCCCCGGCCTTTTCCGCTCCACGTGTTTCGCGCGCGATTCGAACAACACCAATTCGATGTCATCCACATAAGGCGCGAGGGCCGCAACGTTTGGCAGAATATCAGCCGGGTATACATAGGACGGCAATCCCAGCCGGAAAAAATGCGGGGCATCAAACTGCGGGAGAGGTGGGAATGATAGATCCATAATGCCTGCTTGAAATCCCGAACGAAATATTTTACCGACGGCATTCGCCTTTACAGGATTCCGGCACACCGTCCGAATTCCAGTGGCGGCTTAATTCAGGTAACCGGATAAATCCTGCTCATTGTACCCGGAGAGCGAGAGGCGCGCTTTCCAGTTGCCGGTAGCGGGCATAAAGACACATGGGTCTGTCACTCCGTCGCCATCGTAATCCGCCACCGCGGCATAATAACCCGGTCCGCCCACGAAGGCCAGCGCCTGAAAAAGATCATTATAATTCAGTCTCGAGCGTCGCATTGTCCAGTTGCCGGTTGATTCCTGGTAAACGCACGGATCGCTCTTGCCGTCGCCGTCATAGTCGCCCGGAGCCGGGGTGCAGTCGATAGCACCCAGCCAGTTTGTAAAAGTCATCGTTGTGTATTGACTGTCGGACAACATGAATTTCCATGTGCCGGTGGCTTTTTCATATACACCCGGGTCCGCCTTCTCGTCGAGGTCTTGATAAACGGCCACGGGTAGCCAGCCGAGTCCACCGAGCATGGTGGAATATTCGCTGGTTTGATAACCGGAGCGCGAAAGTCGTGCGCGCCAGGTGCCGGTGGTTTCGTCATATACGGCCGGGTCGGCTTTGTTGTCGCCATCAAAATCCGCCGCCACGGGCAGCCAGCCGGGTCCGCCGAGCATGGCTGGATATTCACTGGGTTGATAACCGGAGAGCGAAAGGCGCGCGCGCCAGTTACCGGTGGCTTCGTCATACACGGCCGGGTCGGCTTTGTTGTCGCCGTCGTAATCGGCGGAAACCGCATAAATTCTAGTTGCCAGGTAAATTAAAACCTTAGATTCGATCAGCGTGCTTGATCCGTTACATATTCCGCCACGGGCAAAACCAAGTGCCCGGACATAAACATTCTGATTCAGTGGTAAGGAAGTTCCCGTGATTTGCCAGCTGTTGGTGATGAACGTACCGGCGCCTAAATCCGTCCACGTTGTGTTGTCGGTGGATTGCTGGAAAATCACCTGGCCGACGAAGGGGCTGGAGCCGCCCCTGATCCAGCTAATCGATGTGCCCGCGTCATTCACAATCAATTCCTGCAGGGCAGCATCCGGATTGGAAATCCGGCCGATATGGTTGTGGGCTATGCCGCCGAGCGTGTGAAATCCGCCGCCGACCAGAAGTTTGCCGTCCGTTTGCAGGCTGATGCCAAATACGGAGTTGTCGACGCCTTCCGGCAGATCGAAAGTGGTGTCCAATGTGCCGTCGCTGTTCAAACGTGCGACGCGCTTGCGGTCGGCGCCGTCAATGGTTTGAAAATAACCGCCGATGATAATTTTGCCATCCGCTTGCACCGCGGCGGAAAGCACGTTGTTGTTCACGACCGGACGGAAAGAGACATCCAGCGCACCGTTCGTATTTAGCCGCGCGATATACTCAATCGCCTGCCCACCGAAATCATTGAATTCCCCGCCGACAAGGATTTTGCCATCACTCAAGGCGGAAACACAATTTACATTGTCATCCGCGCCGTCGCCGGGATCGAAGGTGGTGTCCAATGTGCCGTCGGTATTTAAGCGTGCGATGCGCTTGCGGGTGATGCCTCCCACCGTCGTAAAATTGCCGCCCAGCAGGATTTTGCCGTCGGCCTGAATATCCAGGCAGCGAACATAGTCGTTGACGTTCGGGTTGAACGTGGCATCCAATGTGCCGTTGGTCTTCAGTCGGGCAATGTGCATGCGGGCAACCCCGGCCACAGTGTGGAAATTGCCGCCGATTATGATGTTGCCGTCACTTTGCAGTGCGATGGCGCTGATGTTGTTATCCAGTCCCGGTATGAACGACAAGTCCAGGTCGCCGTTGGCGGCAATCCGCCCGAGGTAATTGATGGCCACTCCGCCCAGGTGATTAAAGTAGCCGCCCACTAAAATTTTTTCATCTGCCTGAACGGCGACCGCGTACACAGAGGCATCGGCCCCCGGGTTGAAGCTTGTATCCGCGGACCCGCTCCAAGGTTTTAACCGGGCGATATAGTTGCGTGCCGCATTGTCGACAAGCGTAAATTCGCCGCCGATCAGGATCTTGCCGTTGGCGTACATCGCCAGCGCGTAAACCCAGTCGTTGGCGCCGTTGGATGGATTAAAGACATCATCCAAAGCGCCGTCGGCGGCATAAAGCCGCCCGATATAATTACGCGCCTCGCCATACAGGGTGGTAAAAATGCCGCCGACGAGAATGTTGCCATCCGGTTGCACGGCGAAACAGTAGACCAGATCATTGGCGCCGACGGTGCTGTAGGTTGCATCGAGCGAACCGTCGGCATTCAAGCGTGCAATGCGGGCGTACGCCGTGTCAAATATATGCGTGAAATTACCGCCTACCAGCGTTTTGCCGTCGGGCTGTGTTGCTAAGGTGTAAACGTCGCTATCGGCGCCGGCGGCATTGAAGGTTGTGTCCAATGTGCCGTTTGCATCCAGGCGCGCAATGCGGCTATATGCCTGGCCGTTGATTTCGGTAAAGCTGCCGCCGAGCAGGATTTTCCCGTCTGCTTGCGCTGCAAAGGCGCGTATGTCGTTGTTCGCGCCGGTTCCATTGGTGAAAGTCGTATCCAAACTTCCGTCACTATTCAAGCGTGCCAGGCGGTTAAGATCCTGTCCTGCTATTTTTGTAAATTTTCCGCCCACCAGGATCTTGCCATCCGACTGGACCAGGATGGCGCGCACCACGGCGTTGGCCTCCGGGTTGAAAGTAGTATCGAGCGAACCGTCCGCATTCATGCGGGCGATATATTTGCGCGTTTCTCCGCCGACGCTGTGAAAGTCGCCGCCCAGCAGGATTTTGCCGTCCGGCTGGAGCGCCAGGACTCGGATGTATTGATCCACGCCACCCGCCGGCAGGGCAAAGGCTGCGTCCGGCGAGCCGTCGGTGTTCAAGCGCGCCAGGCGCAGGCAGTCGCTGCCGCCCAGCTTGGTGAAATCGCCGCCCAGCAGGATTTTGCCATCCGGCTGAATAATGATCATGCGCACGTCGCCGTTGGCGTTGGGATTAAAAGTGGCGTCGACTACGCCGTTAACAGTCATGCGCGCAATGCGATTGAGGGCGACGCCGCCAATGGTTGTAAATTTGCCGCCGGCCAGGATTTTACCGTCGGCTTGCACGGCCAACGCGCGCAATGCCCCGTTGGGATTAGGGTTAAAGCCATCGGCCACGGATTGTGCCCGGCCGACGCCCGGTTCCATGGCAAAAATTGCGCCCAACGCCAGCCCGATCATTGGCGCCATCCGATTCGTTTTGGTCATTGCGTTTTCCTTTTGTTTGACGATTGGCAAAATTGTAAAATACGCTTATAAACAAAGCTAATGGCAAAGGCGTTGACACGCAAGAAAAATGTGGCCGACTCCCATGTGCCGCCCAATTCGTGCCGCGGTTGCGCATTAATCGCGCTTTTTAAGGTGCATCCCGCTCCGGCCAGTGGTTTTAAGGCTGGCACTCAATGCATGCTTGAATTATAAACAGTTTGTCTGTGCGTGTTGGGAAAACAAGGAAATAGCCAAGAATGCTGGCCGATACACACGTCCATTTTGATGGCTTGACGCAAGCAGGTTATACTATCCAGGCCATCATGGAGCGAGCCGCGCGCGCGGGTGTCAGCCGCATGATTGCCATCGGCGGCTCGCCAGCCGCCAACCGCGCGGCGCTTGAAATTGCGCGTCTTTATCCGGGGCGTATCCGGTCGGCGGTCGGCTTTAATCGGGATTTTGCGGATGCCTTCGGTTACCAATCTACCCGCCACAGCCTGGCATTGCCGGGTGAAGGCGGGATGATGGATGAATTGGAAGCCATGCTGGCGGCGCCGGAAGTGGTGGCGATCGGTGAGATTGGTTTGGATTTTCACCATGAATCGGAAACATCGTCGGCGCAGATCAAGCTTTTTAAATGCATGTTGCGCCTGGCGCGGGATCACCGGCTTCCGGTGAGCGTGCATACCCGGCAAGCGGAAGACGAAACCCTGGCTGCCTTGCGGGAGCATGCCGCCGCCTGGCGTGGGGCGCCCGATCGGATCGGCGTGATGCATTGCTTCACCGGCAACGAAGTATTTGCCCGCGATCTTCTGGCACTGGGGTTTATGATCAGTTTTAGCGGGATCATCACGTTTAAAAATGCTGGGAACTTGCTGTCCGTGGCGGCCATGGTGCCGGACGACCGCTTACTGATCGAGACGGATGCGCCGTATCTGGCGCCGGAACCGTTCCGCGGCCAACCCAATGAACCGGCCCACGTGCGCCGTGTGGCGGAAACGCTGGCGATGATCAGGTGTGTGGGGTGGGAAACGATTGCCGCGCTTACCGCCCGCAATGCCGCAAAAATGTTCGGCTGGCAGGATTAATGGGGGCAGAAAAACCGGTCAATTATTTGAATTTCGCAAAAGCGCCTTAAGGGTTCAGCCGTATTGTGCATTTTGCTTTGATGGGTCCTTGATTTCAGTCGCGTGGCGCACGATTCGACCCTCGATGAGGTAAATTAAATCCTCGGCGATGTTCGTGGCGTGGTCGGCAATCCGTTCCAGATGCCGCTGACCGGGTCCAATGATGGCCGATGAGCTCGAGGATGTCTTCCTCGTCATCTACGACAAATATGGTTTTCTTTGGCATAAGACAACATTTTGAGCGCACACAAGCACTGCTTTTTACGACTAAATAGTAACCGACATGACGGCAAGGTTAAACACTATTATTGTTAGAAATTGATTAAAACATAAAGCAAACTAAAATAAGAAAAACAAACAAGCCGGGTGCGGGCGAACTCTTTGTGTTTTCATTGTCGGAGATGGACAATAACGCATTCATAATCTATGATCGCCAACATATGACTCTTCATCATAAACGCATGGCTATAGGCATCGATTTCGGCGGGACGGCCGTCAAGGCCGGGCTGGTGGACGACACCGGCGTGGTTCTTGATCGGGTCCAGGCGGCGACCGCCGATGTGTGCGAACGCAGGGTGTGGCTGGATTTTGTCGGGCGGTGCCTGCACCGGTTCGGCGTCGGACGCCGCCGAGCAGTTGGCATCGGGGTGGGCGTGCCGGGTTTTGTGGATTTCAAGCGTGGCTATATTTATAACCTGACCAATGTTCCCGGCTGGACGCGCGTGCCGTTGGCCGGCATGCTCCGGAAACGGTTTGGCCTAAATGCTTTTGTGGACAACGATGTTAACGCCATGGCGCTTGGCGAATGTAAGTATGGCGCCGGGCGCCGTTTTTCCCAGGCCGTGTTTGTCACTTTGGGCACCGGGGTGGGGGGTGCGGTGGTCATTGACGGGCGACTCTATCGCGGCGCCTATTCCATGGCCGGAGAGATCGGCCATATGTCCATCAATTTGCATGGACGGCGCACCCCCGAAGGCCGCGGCGGCCTGGAAACATATGCAGGCAACACCCGGATAGTGGCCGCCGCCATCCGGGCGTTGCGCGCCGGGCGCTGCTCTTTGTTGTGCGACCTGGTTAAAAATGACCTGAATAGCCTGACGCCGAAAACGATTGCCCTGGCTGCCAGGCGCGGCGACACTTTGGCGCGCGAAATTTTTAACACCATGGCCGATTGCCTGGCCACGGCATTTGCATCGGTGACCTATCTCCTCCAGCCGGAGGTCATTATTGTCGGCGGCGGCGTGGCCCAGAGTGGTCGCGTCCTGTTCGATCCTTTGCGCCGCCATCTGCGGGACCGCCTGCATCCATTTTTCGCCGAGCGCATCCGTGTGATTCCGGCGTTGCTGGGCGAGGATGCCGGCCTCATCGGCTGCGCCGCGCTGGTCTTCCAGGCGCCAAAAAAATAACATCCTGCTTGTTTTTTGGGATGGTGCAGGCCCAATTACTTGGTGATAACGGAACAAGGTTTTGTTGGCGGGGCAGCTACGCCCCGTATTTTTTTGAATTGGTCCGTGATTTTGCTTGTTTTGGATCGCCTTTTGCAGTTGCCCGGATAGATAGCCAGTGCTTGATGCCACGCGCCCAAGCCTCTTGCAAGCGTGCCGCATTCTTGCGGATTTCCTGAATGCACCGGGAATTACCCGAAAAATAAAATGGGTCTATTTTGATACCATGACGCACGGCCAGGCATTCAAAGGTTACCGTTTTGTTGATTTTACATGTTACGGTAAAAATATTTATCGTGCGCCTTTTTTAGTTTATTTAGTGTTGATTTCGGCGATTAACTGGTTAGTATTAAAGTTTGGTTTTGGTGGAAGTGTGCACGTGTTGTCTGCGATGAATCGAAGCCGTCGGCTGGTGTGGCCGGACGGAAACGGAACGCTGGTGGAATTAAGATTTTGCCAGGAAAGAGAGATTAAACAAGAAGCAGAGGAGACAGTATCATGGCTCGCATTGATTTTGGCGGCGTCAAGGAAACGGTGGTGACTCGCAAGGAATTTTCGATGGCCAAGGCCAAAAAAGTTCTGCAAAAAGAAACGATTGCGGTGATTGGCTATGGCGTCCAGGGCCCGGCCCAGGCGCTAAACCTGAAGGACAACGGCTTTAAGGTTATCGTTGGCCAGTCGCCGGCCTATCCGCGTGATTGGGACCGCGCCCGCCGGGAC
>CAYYBV010000012.1:0-3473 GCA_964469675.1 uncultured Verrucomicrobiota bacterium | reverse complement strand
GCCCGGCAAAACTTTATTCGATATCGGCGAAGCCGTCCGGCGCGGGACCATTATCCAGATTCTCGTGTCCGACGCCGCCCAGAAGCAAATCTGGCCGACGGTCAAGCAGAACCTGAAGCCCGGCGCCGCGCTGTATTTCTCGCACGGTTTTTCAATAGTCTTTGGTGATCAGACCAAGATTATTCCCCCTAAAAACGTGGATGTCATCATGGTTGCGCCAAAAGGGTCGGGCACTTCCGTGCGCCGCAATTTCCTTTCCGGTGCCGGGATCAACTCCAGTTTTGCCGTTTATCAGAATGCCACCGGGCGCGCCAAGGATCGCTGCCTTGCGGTTGGTATCGGAATCGGGTCCGGCTACCTGTTCCCAACCACGTTCAAGCACGAGGTGGTCAGCGATCTGACTGGCGAGCGCGGTGTTCTAATGGGGGCGCTGGCGGGGGTAATGGAGGCGCAGTACGATGTGTTGCGCATGCATGGACACACGCCCAGCGAGGCCGTTAACGAAACGGTGGAAGAGCTGCCCCAGAGCCTGATCCGGCTGGTGGATGAGAACGGCATGGATTGGATGTTCTCTAATTGCTCAGCCACGGCCCAGCGTGGCGCGTTGGACTGGAAGCCGCGGTTCAAGGCGGCTACCCTGCCGGTTTTCAAGCGCCTGTATGATGCGGTCAAATCTGGCAAGGAAACCCGGCGTGTGATTGCCACCTGCGGCAAGCATGACTATCAGCGCGGGTTGACCAAAGAATTGAGCACAATGGGCAATTCGGAAATGTGGCGCGCCGGCAGGGCCGTGCGTGCGTTGCGCCCAAAAGAAGCGGCCCGGGCGATTACCAAGGGCACCAAGGGTGTTGCCGGCCGCAAGGCCTGACCCGCGCCCCGCCGATATTAATCGCAGGCATGTTTCAAAAAAGGGTGACAGTAATAAGGTGTCATTCCGAATATCGTAGCGACGAGGAATTGCGGTTGTCTGGATTAAGGCCAGATTCAGATTAATCGTGGATGTTTGCGCTCAAGGCGCTATGGCGGAAAAGTAGTTCGGCATTACATGGGTTGCGTGCCGCCCTGTGCCGGCAAGTTTTCAACCATGCCATTTTCCTATCCATGAATCTGATTCGCATAATGTTTGAAGACGGCACCCTGCGGCGGTGTCGGCCGCAAACCCCGGCCGGCACGTTGCTCAAAAAACCGTGTGACGCGCGCGGTCTGCCATTCATCGGCGCCCGGGTCAACAACGACATTGTGTCGTTGACCTACCCGCTGGAGGTCAATGCCGAAGTCCGGTTCCTGACCATGACCGATCCGCAGGGCATGCGGATTTATCGCGACTCGCTGACGTTTCTTTTGGCGAAAACGGCGGCGGCACTTTTTCCGAACGGCCGGTTCTCGATCGAACATTCACTGGGCACCGGCTTGTTCTGTCGCTTTGAGGCCGCCGCCGGCAAGCGTGGTGGCACGCTCAGTGCGCGCCAGGTGGCGGAGCTTGAAGCGAACATGCGGCGGCTGGTTGCCCGCAATTTGCCAATTCGACGCCGCAAGCTGTCGTTTGCTGACGCCTTGGAGCGGTTTAAAAAGGCCGGCCTGCAGGCCAAGGTAAACCTGTTGCGGTTTCGTAATCCACCCAAAATCGTTATTTATGAATGCGACCATTTTGTAGACCTGGCCCACGGCCCATTGGCGCCCGCCACCGGTGCGTTGGGCTATTTCAAGCTGATTCATTATCCGCCGGGGCTGGTGCTCCAGCTGCCTTCCTGCGAGACCCCGCGGCGGGTGACGCCCTTTCGTGACCAGCCACATCTTTTCCGGGTGTTTAACGAACACAAGACCTGGGGGCGTATTCTCGGCGTGACCAATGTTGGACGGCTTAACGAGTTGATTATGAACGGGGATGTCCGTGAATTTATGCGTATTGAAGAGGCGTTTCATGAAAAGAAAATTGTGCGGATTGCTGACCGGATCAGCGCGTTGCGCCGGCAGCTCAGGCTGATTCTGGTGTCGGGACCATCCTCTGCCGGGAAAACCACGTTTGCCAAGCGTCTGGCCGTCCAGCTCGAAGTCAACGGGCTGCGCCCGGTCATGATATCACTGGACAACTATTATGTAAATGATACTGATACGCCCCGTGACGCGGCCGGTGTCCCGGACTACGAACACATCATGGCCGTCGACGTTGAGCTTTTTAATCAACATCTGCTCAAGCTCTTTGCGGGCAAGACCGTGGAGCTGCCGCGTTTCAATTTTGAATGCAAGCGACGCGAGAGCGGCGGGACGCGCCTGAGGCTGACGCCCGGCCAGGTTGTGATCGTGGAGGGCATTCATGGCCTTAACCCGCACTTTACCCACCGGATTCCGGCACGGCAGAAATTTACGATTTACATCAGCGCCCTGACCCAGCTGGCCATTGATGCCGGCAACCGTATTTCCACGACGGATAATCGCCTGATGCGCCGGTTGGTGCGTGATCACGCCTATCGCGGCAACCCCCCGCTGACCACCCTGCGCATGTGGCCATCAGTGCGGCGCGGTGAGAAAACATGGATTTTCCCGTATCAGGCCAAGGCGGATGCCACCTTTAACTCGGCCTTGGATTATGAGCTGGCCGTGCTTAAGCCCTTGATTGAACCGCTCTTGATGGAAATCAAGCCCGCGGACCATGAATATGCTGAGGCCCGGAGGCTCCAGGAATTTCTTTCGAACTTTTTAGCGATCCCAAAATATGATGTGCCGCCCACTTCCATTCTCAGGGAGTTTATCGGCGCCAGCAGTTTTAAATATTAAGAATTTTTGATTAACGACATTGCCGTTCTCGCAATCGCTTCCGCGCTTTCGCATTGTAGTGGCCGCTTGTTGAACAATAAAGTTGCGGCGCACGCCGCCATTTTTAGCAGGGAATCAAAAGATGCATGCATTTACGCTCGATCTGAATATCTGCCCCATGGAACTACGGCGTGGTATGGGCGAAATCAAGGCTGACTATCCTAATCGTTTTACGTCCGCCCGTCGCGCCCCGGCCGTGGTTTTTAGCAAAAATCCGGCACCAGGGCCGGGCGGACTGTCAGTTACGAAGTCGCCGACAAGGATCATTGTGAAATACGGGCGCAAAACGGACGCATTCCGCGCGCTGGGGCGTTTGCTGGGCGAAGAAGGAACGGTTGCCCTCAAGTCCGATTTTACCGAAACTCCTCAATTCGACATGCTGGGCGTTATGCTCGATTGCTCGCGCAACGGGGTCCTGCGGCCGGACATGGTCAAGATGCTGTTGCGTCGCCTTGCGCTGATGGGACTGAACATGTGCATGCTTTACACCGAGGACACCTATGAAGTCCCCGAGGAACCGTTCTTCGGCTATTTGCGCGGTCGCTATACCTGGGAGGAACTGAAGGATCTGGATTCATATGCCGACGCTTTGGGCATCGAAATGATTCCGTGTATCCAGACCCTGGGTCATCTAGCGCAGATGTTGCAATGGCCGGCCT
>CAYYBV010000011.1:14463-21268 GCA_964469675.1 uncultured Verrucomicrobiota bacterium | reverse complement strand
GCCGGATCGGACCGCGCGGTATGGTCAGCGCCTCCAGCATGGCCGCCAAGTTCGTGGCCTTGGAATCATCCACAAAGCGGACGCCACGCACCGTGCCGACAGCCTGCATGCGATGTGGCAGCGCCTGAAAAGCTCGCGTAGCCGCTGCCAGATAACGACCCTCCACGCCGCAGGCCGAAAGCGCGGCAGCGGCGCTCGCCGCAGTCAGGCCCATGACCGCATTATCGAAAAGCGTGCCGCTTAACTCAACCCCCGGCAGCCCCCGTAAATTACTAATCACCCCGGACTGATAAAAAAAGTCAGCCGGCTGGTTAACCCCCGCGCTGATCCAGCGATTGGGCGACCCGGCCAGGCGCTGAATCTCCGGCAGGATCTGCTGATCCGTAACCCCGGTATCTGCCGCGGTCATGTGCGCAAACAAGCGCGATTTCAACTGCCGGTAGGTTTGGAAATCACCGTGGCGATCAAGGTGGTTGGGCGTCACGTTCAACAAGATTCCAACGTCGGGACGGAAAGCCTGCACGGTTTCCAATTGAAAGGAACTGACTTCAAGCACCAGCCAGTCCAAAGGCCGTTGCCGATTACCCGGCCGGTGTTCACTGACCACAGCCGAAATTGGCGGGCCATAATTACCGGCGATCGCCACCGATCGTCCGGCCTGGCCCAGCGCTTCCGCACACAGTTTAACAAGTGTGCTTTTACCATTTGAGCCGCTGATCGCCAGCACCCGGCACGCGCAGCGGCTCCAGCCCAGTTCCAGCTCGGAAACAACCGGAACGCCACGCGCCATAACGGCCCGGACCAGGTCGGATGCGGCCGCAATGCCGGGACTGACGACAGCAACTTCAAAGTCACCCGGCGGCAGCGTATTGCCCTGGCGCACCTCGGCACCCAGGGCGCGCAAATCGGCGGCGCGCCGGCCCAGCATGGCCGAATCGGCACGATCAATAACAACGACCCGCGTGCCCTCGGCCAGCAGGAGCCGGGCAGCGGCTTCGCCACTGGAAGCCAAGCCAAGAACAATGGCGGTTTGGTAATGTTGCATATGCCGCGGATATCCTCTCTGCCAACCGCAAGGCGCAGCAAAACGCCGCTACCGTCAACCTCAGCCATTCACCGCTCGAAACTTGCGGTGAAATGTTTTAACGGGTATTTACGCACTGGTTCGCTCCCAAAACCACTTGACGGCTGACCTGGTAAAAAATTACCGGCACGGCAGTTTCAAACAATTTACTTACGGACAGCCTGGCCGCCGTTTAAGGCCAGCACGGCAACCAGGGCCAGAACACCCCAGACCAGGTGCTCCACCAGGTTCACCAGGGTAAGCAGGCTCCCCAGCGTGAGATGCCCCTGCGCGACAAGCGTAAAAGGAAAGGCACTGGCTTGACCGCCAAGCACCAAAAGGTCTACACCCGTCTGAAGCCAGATGGCAAGCGGCAGGGCCACGACGGGCAACAACACTAGCGGCAAACCAAGCCATAGCAAACCGGCATCCCGGGTCCGGCCGTATTTCCAGACCAGCAACACCGCCATGGCAACGTAAAGAACGAACGTCGCCACGCCCAAGACACTGATCATACCCGCCTTTCCGGAGTGCAACAACGCACCCTGTTTTAATTTTTTATCGCACCGGCCTAATCGGATTCAAAGAATAATAATGGCTGCCAAACATGAGCGCAAAAACTGGTCTTTTGGGCGAAAACAGCACAACCAACCAGACGGCCGGCAACTATCCGTAGCCTTGCCGGGCAAGGTCCCGCCTGGCCCGACGTGGCCGTTAACGCCGCGTTATTGGCGCCGACGCATGGCCATAGCGCGTTCGGCCTCACGATCGGCCGTCTTGCGTTTCATTGTTTCGCGCTTATCAATCGTATGCTTGCCCATGCAGAGGCCCAGCTCGATTTTGATTTTACCGCGGCGGTTAAAATACAAGACCAGCGGGATCAGGGTACAGCCCTTGAGCATGACCTTGCCGAGCAGTCGCCTGATTTCATGCTTGTGCAGGAGCAGGCGTCGCGGCCGGCGCGGTTCGTGATTAAACTGGTGGCCGAACTCAAAGGGCTTGATGTGCATATCACGGAGCACGATGGCATCGTTTTCCACACCCGCATAGCCACCGGTAAGATCAGCATGCCCCGCACGAATTGATTTCACTTCGGTTCCCTGTAACACGATGCCGGTCTCAAACCGTTCCAGGACGTTATAATCCCGATGCACTTTGCGATTGACGATGCGGGGCGTATGATTTTCGGTGACTGGCGGCATGGCAACCCGTTTCAGAACGTGATCATCGCCTTGACCACGCCGTCCTTGTATGCGGCCACCAGGTCGAAAGCTTCCCTGGCCTGGTCGAAGCCAAACCGGTGGGTAATCATAAAGTCCGCAGGCAACAGTCCCTGCGCCATAAGCGCCAGGGTTGGATGGAGGCATTCACACTGCCGGCGCACATTCCTAAGCTCCAGTTCCTTGCGCCGCGCGCGGTCAATCACAAAAGAAACCCGCTCAACCGCCGAAGGAATACCCACCAGCATCAGCTTGCCGCCCGGCTGGGCCAGCTCAACACCCTCGTCCACCGCCGACGATTCGCCGCAGCATTCAAAGACGGCGTCCAGCAATAACGGCTCGCGCGCGCTGATTTCCTTGACAATATCAACCCGCTCCGGATTGCCGACCCAGGTGGCCCCGGCGGCCTGCGCCAACGCCAGGCGCGCGTCAATCTTGTCAGTCACATAGACGGCCTGCGCACCCATGGCACGCGCGCACACCAGCACGCTCAGGCCAATCGGACCGGAACCCAGGATGGCAATCCGGGCGCCCTTCATGGGCATTGCGCGCCGCACGGCATAAAACCCAATGGCCAGCGGCTCCGCAAGCGCCGCTTGTTCAAACGTCATTTGTGGGGCCACCGGAACGCAACACTCCTGCGGCATGATCAATCGCTCGGCCAGACACCCTTCGGCCTGGCCGGGGCAACCTAAAAACTTCAACCGGCGGCAGGTATGCGGACGGCCGCGCCGGCACTGGTCGCATTGCCCGCAGGACATGGCCGGCTCGACGGCCACCCGGTCACCCGGCTTGACCAGCGTCACGCCCGCCCCTACCCGCTCCACCACCGCGGAGCCTTCGTGACCGACCGTGAACGGATACTTGACCACCTGGCTGCCGATCTTGCCGGTTGTATAATAATGAATATCCGAGCCACACACCCCAACCGCGGCCATCTTCAGCAAAACATCGCCGGAGCCTTTCAGTTCCGGAACAGGCACCGTGCGCATTTCCATGGACCGCAAGCCCGTCAACATCATCGCTTTCATAACAAATATCTTCCTGATTAAAATCGCAACTGCGCCCGGGCCAAACGTGCGCCCAGCTCAGCCACGACACGGTCATCATCCTTGGAACCGGCCGATTCAAAGGTAGCTGAAAACCGGAGAAAGGCGCCGGCATCATCCCAAGGCACCGTGGAAACCAGGTGCTCCCGGATCAGGAACTGGGACGCTTCTTCGGCCGTCGCAAAATCAACCGCCCCCGCGCCACACGGCGCAGGCACATACAGGTAGAACGTGCCACCCGGCAGGCAGGCCGCAAAACCCGCGGCGCGCAGGCAGCGCACCATCTTGCGCAAGCGGCGCTGGTAATGCCGGCTGATCCGATCCGCCAGCTTCCGGTTGGCAATCCCCGCGCAGGCCGCCAGCTGGATGGCCTTGAACTGACCGGAATCAATATTATCCTTGACCTCGGCATAGGCCTGGATCACCCGCGCCGATCCGGCCACAAATCCCAGCCGCCAGCCGGTCATATTGTAACTCTTGCTCATGGAATGCAGTTCCACAGCCACATCCTTGCCGCCGGGCCGACTGAGAATCGAAAGCGGCTTGCGCCCGTAGACCAGCGTGGCATAGGCCGCATCCTGCACGATCAGGATGTTGTTGAGCCTGGCAAACGCGACCAGGCGATCGAAGAACTCCTCCGAAGGCGCCGCGCCGGTGGGATTGTTGGGATAATTAACGTAAAACAATTTTGCGCGCCGCGCGATATCAGCATCAATCGTGGACAGGTCCGGATAAAACCCGTTCTTTTTATACAGCGGCACCCGGACCACTTGGCCACCCAGATATTTTGTATGCGTGGCCAGGACCGGGTAACCCGGCACGGTCACCAGGGCCACGTCACCGGGATTGATGAAACACAACGGCAACATGGCCAGCGCCGGCTTTGAGCCGATGCTGTGATTTATTTCCGTATCCGGGTCCAAGTCCAGGACGCCGAAAAATTCGGCCATATACTTGGCCGCCGCCAGCTTGAATTCACGCAAACCGTTATCCGCATAACCACGGTTGGCGGGATCGTCCACAGCTTTCTTCAACGCGCCGCGGATGACGGCGGGCGCCATCTGGTCAGGTTCACCAACACCGAAATCCAGCAACTCCACGTTCGGATGCGCCTGGCGGGCCGCCGCCTTGGCGCGCTTGATTTTCTCGAACTTATAGATTGTATCGGCAAGGCCGAACGCGGCGCCTCCAAGGCGTTCGGCAAACAGCACCTGCAAATTCATGCCAGCTCCTTTCATTTGTTTTCAGATGTACCATGCTGACCGATGCAATTCAAGGACAGAGATAAGCATTTGCGTACCTTAATTTTGCACGAACATCAGCGGCATGGTCATATTTAGCCAATAAACACGGCATGCAATTTGTTTCTTGCACCACTTTTCTTTGTTAACCCAACGGGTTATGAAGGCATCCTGCAAAAACGCTGATGTTCGCCGGCCTTCGCCAAAGGCTACGGCGGGCACGCCGGAAAAGACGGTCGCGTAATTTTGGCGCATCTGCCGCGTTGCGAGCAGTTTGCAGTATGCTTATACCGCGGCGCCGCGCGCGCCTTGCATCTACGCCAAACTGACGCGATGCAAAATTAAGGGAGTAACAAATGCGCCCGGCGCCGACCGAATTGTGCAGGCTTGAAATTGAACCGATTCGGATTTAATCTGCAGGCATGCACGCTCATTTGGTTAAGCTCGGCACTTCCTTTATTGCCGGCACGGCCGCCACGGCTGGGCTGGTCCGCCTGGTTCAATGGATGCCCATTCCCGCCTATATGAAGATTGTCCTGGCAATCGTAGTGCCGGTGCCCTCCATTGCCATCTCCCTGGTGCTGCTGTATTATGGAAACACGTCCCGGGTTGGCGCAGAAAACCTGAACGGGTTCGGATCGTCCGGCGAGTTGTTGAAAATATTTTTTTGGGGATGCCTGACCACTTTTGGTTATGCCGGGGCATCGGCATTGGGGCGGATGTTGCTGACGCCGGCGCAGCGCGATGACACTGCGGGGGCCGACTGATGCGTAAAAACAAAAATCTTGTCGCCACCCCAGTGGTCATGACCATAGCAGGGTCCGACAGCGGCGGCGGCGCCGGCATCCAGGCGGATTTAAAAGCATTTGCCGCGCTCGGCACTTTCGGCACCTCGGCGATTACCTGCCTGACCGCCCAGAACCCGTCCGAAGTGCGCGGCATCCTGGCCGTCCCACCGGACATGGTGGCGCGCCAGGTTGAAACCATTCGCGCTTTCTTCAATGTGGCCGCCGCCAAAACCGGCATGCTGTATTCGGCCGCCATTATCAGGGCCGTGGCCGAGGCGGTCAAACGCCGCCGAATGGCATGGCTGGTTGTGGACCCGGTAATGATCGCCACCTCGGGCGCAAGGCTCTTGCGCCACGATGCCGTAAACGTGCTGTGCCAGCGGCTGTTTCCGCTGGCCGACGTAATTACGCCCAACCTGCCGGAAACCGAAGCGCTGTGCCGCCGCGCCATCGGCAGCCGGCGCGAAATGGAAACGGCGGCGCGCGAAATCGGCACACGCTATCGCACGGCTTGCATTGTCAAAGGCGGCCATCTGCCGGGCAGTTCGGTGGTGGACATTTTATTTTGTGCCGGGCGCATCTATGCCTTCCAATCAGCCCGCCTGCCGGTCGCCACGCACGGCACCGGATGCATGTTTTCGGCAGCGCTCACGGCACTGCTGGCGCGGGGCATGGACTTGCCCGCAGCGACCCGGGGCGCCCGGAATTATGTGCATCGCGTCCTGAAACGAACGGAGACGATATGCTGATCACCTTTGCGTGTCCAAAATGCAAGACCAAACTGGAAGTCACGGCCATGTCCGGCGGCGCGCAGGTGTTGTGCCCCACATGCAACCAGACACTAACCGTGCCCCGCCAGGGCCCCGGCCCGGGCGTCACCATCGGCCAGTTTAAAATCCTTAAACTCCTCGGCAAGGGCGGCATGGGCGAAGTATACCTGGCGCGTCAGCTCTCTTTGGGCCGCGACGTGGCACTCAAGATCCTTCCCAGACGACTCAGGGGCAACCAAGCACGCGTCCAGCGTTTTTTCAAGGAAGTCCAAATCCTGGCCAAGCTCGATCACCCCAATATTGTCATGGCTCATGAGGCCGGCGAAGACGAGGATATATTGTACCTGGCCATGAGTTATGTCCCCGGCGAATCGCTGGAACAGCGCTTGCACCACACGGGGCCAATGTCGGAACGGGACGCCCTGAAGCTGATCGACAAGCTGGCCGGCGCCCTGGATTACGCCTGGTGCGAGCATCATTTACTGCACCGGGACATCAAGCCCGCGAATGTCCTGATGACATCCGGCGGCGAGGCCAAGCTGACCGACTTCGGACTGGCCAAGTGCCTGGACGATGCGACCGAGCTGACCATGTCCGGGGATATTATCGGGTCGCCAAACTACATGAGCCCGGAACAGATCAATAACTGCCTGGACCTCGATTGCCGGTCCGAT
>CAYYBV010000011.1:10203-14453 GCA_964469675.1 uncultured Verrucomicrobiota bacterium | reverse complement strand
TTGCCGCGCAGACATGTATTCCCTGGGCACCACCTTGTATCACATGCTCACCGGCAAGCTGCCCTTTGCGGGCAGCAGCCTGATCGAGACCTTGAAAAAGCAGATCAACGAGTTATTGCCGGATCCGCGCATCGAGCACGCGGAAATATCGGAAGAATGCATAATCCTGCTGGAAATCATGCTGGCAAAAAACCGCGCTGACCGGCATCGCGACTACCAGGCTTTGCGGACGGATATCGCCCGTGTCATTGCCGGCGAACGGCCGGCCAGGCGCGAGCTGCCTCCCGGTGAATCTGTACTGCAACGCGCAACCGCCGTGCTCGCCCAGCGCCGGGCCAGGCCAGGCTCCGCCGGATCCAGACCAGCCTCCGCAAAAACAAGTGGCCAGCCTGGCAAAGCCATGAAATTGGGTTTTGGCGTCATACTGGGTTTAGCCGCAATATACGGGCTAGTGTTATTGGCCAGAGGATTGTGGCGCAAGGAGCAACCGGCCTTGTCAGCGGGTGTGCCCCCGGCCATTGCCGCGCTGACCTCCGCGCCAACGGCGTCGGGCATGGCCGCTCGGCCCGCAATAACGGCGGCACCGGCCGTGGATGAGGCCCGGGATAAATTCAGCGCAAGGTGCCGGGAAACATTGCAATACGCACGGGAACATCCGCAAGATTTTAAAAAAGTGCAGGAGTTACTGACCGAGCTGGCACCGGAAAGCCAGGGGACTCAATGGGCAGAGCAAATCGCCGATGCGTGCAAGCGGATTGAGGCGGCACGCCAACAGGCGGCGCAACAGGCTCTGGCCACATTGAAAGCGGATATCCAGGCGTGGCTGGCTAAAAATAATTTTGACGGGGCCCACCAGCGGCTCGAAACCGGACTACAGCAGCTCGCGGAGGAGCCCGCGCTCAAGGCGGAGGAAATAAGCGCCGCCCGGGTATTAATCGAGCAGGAAATAGAAGCCAGGCGTGCGGCAGGCGCAGAAGCTCGTGCGCTGCGCATAACCTCCGCCAACGCAAGCCTGGAAAAGCTGACCCAGGAACTGGCCGGCGACCTTTTGCTGAAAGACAACGCTGCCACCCTGAACCAAAGGCTGCATGCAGCCCAATCCGACACAAATTTAATTCCGATCCGGATACAGATCACCGCGCTGGGCAATCTGGCCCGGCAAGCAGCAGGCTGGCCCGCCCAAGCGGCCAGGTCTTTGGCCGAAAACCGGGGCACGCAAATAAAGGTGGAATTCAATAATGGCAAAAAGGAGCTCATCATGGTAACCGCATTTAACGGAGACCGGATCAGCGCCAAGCGTCCATTAAAATCCGGATATGTGGACGCATTTTTTTCGATTAACGAATTAAGCAGCAGCGAGATCATTAAACGCCTGGGTAACCGCCAGGATACCGCCACTAAAATCATGCGGGGGTTAGTGTGGGTGCAATGCGCCAGCAACTGGGCGGCAGCCATACCGAAATTCGAGCAAGGCGGGACATTGGGTGCGGCGCTGATCCGGCAGGCCCCGCCAACCGGCACGCAGGCGGCCAAGCCGACGGATGAACCGGCCAAAACCGTCGCGGCGGCGGCCGTCAAACGCGGCGACGCCCAGACCGCACAATCAGCCAAGCCGGTGCCTTCCAATATAATCCCCAAAAAGCCTTCGGAACAAAAAGAAAAACAGGCGCTAAAGGCCTTGAGCGAAATCCTCGAGCTGGCCGGTGTTACCGACGACCTCTCCGACGTGCAGGCCGTGGCGGACATAATCAAAGCGAAAAAGTTTCCATACAAACTCGGGATCAAAATCAGGGAAGACGCCAGCGACTTTATCAAACGCTATGACCAGACGGAAAAACTGAAACAATATATCAAGATCATCAACGCACTGCGTAATGCGGACATCATACTACCACCCCCGGGCGGGGCGCGCCAGGGACCACCCGGAGCGCATCGGCGGTGGTAAGCACTATGCTAAAAGCGTTAGGAGCTGGAATTCAGCGTAAACCGGCCAGCTTGTGCAATTGCAGATTGAGCCGGGCGCGCACGCCGGATGCCAACAGCCATTGCGCCAGCATGGCGGGCTTCACCCGGCCTGATACCGGGCTGAACAGCACGGCCCGGCATTTTGACGCCAGCTGATTGGCATTCATGACCGCGACGGCCCAATCGAAATCAGCGCGCGCGCTGATCACAAATTTAACCTCATCCTGCGGACGCAAACGTTCCAGGTTGCGCCGCTCGAAAGCTTCGCTGGCGCCGCTGCCCGGGCATTTAATATCCACAATGGCGATGACCCCCGCAGGCACCATCGCCAGATCCTGGCTGCCGTTGGTTTCCAGCAGAACAACCCCATCCGGCAAAGCGGCGCACAAAGCTTGCAGCAAGGCCGGGGTAGCGGCCTGGATCAGGGGCTCGCCGCCGGTCACTTCCACCAGCTTGACCCCGCTGGCGCAAAACTTCTCCACAAGCTGAGCAACGGTCTGCGACTGCCCCCCCCCAAAGGCATAGGCGGTGTCACAGTAGGAACAGCGCAGGTTACAACCGGTCAGCCGGATAAAAAAACAGGGACAGCCGGCAAAGGTTGATTCACCTTGGATGGAAACAAACGTCTCGCTGACCTGCAGGCAAGGTTGCATTCAAGCGGTTTCCCAGTAGGTCGCGGAAGTGCCGGGGGCTTCACTCACCCAGACGCGATGTACTTTGATGCTCCGGCTGTTCAGCCGCTTGGAAATGGAATGGAACAGAAATTCGGCCAGATTTTCGGAAGAAGGATTGCGGTGCGCAAACATGGCCAGGCGGTTCAATTCCTTGTGGTCCAACGCGGCAATGGCTTCATGAATAGCCGCCTTGACCTGCCTGAAATCCGCCAGCAGGCCCACGGCGTCAACCTTGCGGCCGCGCAAAAACACCTCAACCTCCCAGTTATGGCCATGCAAATTGGCGCATACGCCGGAATAGCCCGCCAGGAAATGGGCCCCGGCAAAATGGTCTTTAACGCTAATTTCAAACATAAAAAATTCCAATACAATTTTGGTCACTGCGCTTATCATCCGCCGGAGCGGCTGCATCTAAAATCAGGTTTTATAGCATGTCGGCAGCGGCCAGGGCAATAAATTTCAAGACTTCAGTGCGCCGGCAAAATGACAACGGCACATGTGGCCCGGCCCAACCGCGCGCGCGTCGGGCAACTGGGCGCGACAAATATCCCGGGCATAATGGCAGCGGGGCTGGAACGGACAACCGCCGAGAACCGACATGGCAAGCGGCACTTCGCCCTGTAAAATTGCCCGGCGCGTACCCGTGGCCCGCGGGCGCAATCCTTGTTCCATGTCCGGCACGGCGGCAAGCAGGGCCTGCGTATAGGGATGGGCCGGGCCTGCAAACAAAGCATCCGCCGGAGCGGCCTCGACAATCTGGCCGGCATACATGACCAGGATACGTTCACACATATAACGGACAACGGCCAGGTCATGGGCGATAAACAGATAAGCCAGGCCACGCGCCTGCTGGAGATCCTTCATCAAGTTCAAAATCTGGGCTTGCACGGAAACATCCAGCGCCGAAACCGGTTCGTCGGCAACGACAAAAACGGGGTCCAGCGCCAGGGCGCGGGAGTTACCGATGCGGTGTCTCGGGACGCCGCTGAACTCGTGGGGGTAACGCGCGGCATAATCGGGATCAAGCCCAACGGTTTGCAACAAATCCCGCACGCGCCGCTTGCGTTCGGCGCGGTTGCCCAAGCGGTGCACGGCCAGGCATTCCTCAATGGCCGCGCCGACCGACAGGCGCGGATTGAGCGAGCCATACGGATCCTGAAAAATCATCTGGGCCCGGCGCCGGTAGTTAAAAAGATCGCGGCGCGCGAGCGCCAGCACGTTGCGCTCTTCAAACCGGATGGTCCCGGCCTGCACCGGCGCCAGCAGCAGGATGGCATTGCCCAGCGTGCTCTTGCCGCAGCCGCTCTCGCCCACCAGCCCGACGCTTTCGCCGCGCTCGACGGCCAGCGAGACGCCGTTGACCGCATGCACCGCGTGCCCGCGCCCGGCGCCGAAACTGACATGCAAATTATTTATTTCCAAAAATGGCATCGTATGCAATGGTCCCCGTTAATGCTTGTTTCGGGCGGATCCTGCTGGCCGCATAGCGGTCGCGCTTTGGGACAACGCGGATGAAAAGGACACCCCGGCGGCAAGTGTGCCGGATTAGGCACGGCGCCGGGAATCCCGACCATGCGACCTTGACCGCGGCTTAAGCGCGGCACGGCGGCC